>NZ_JBQKCL010000019.1:0-83796 GCF_052122375.1 Blautia sp. HCP3S3_H10_2 | reverse complement strand
TAAGTTCAGTCGATTGTCAATAGTTAATTTAAATTTTCTGAAAACTGTTTTATTTTTCAGTGTTTCAGAAGCAATTCCTTGTGACAGCTTGTTTACTATACCACTGTCGCAGGGAATCGTCAAGCACTTTTTACAAAAATCTTTATACTTTTTTGTGCACTTCTTTTTTGAGCAAAATTTCTTAAGTCATCCTCTAAAATCACAATGCATTTTAAAGGATGACTCTGAACCTTTGCAACTGTTTATTATCAAAATGTTTCCCGGATGCCCCACACAATACTGTCCACAACGGTAACATAGAACTCCGATTCTCCCAATGTATCTAATATCAGATAAAGTACGCTGTCCCCTGCATCCTCGTCATACAGATCATTTATAACCTGCGCCATGGAATTCCCATCATATCCATAGGTTTCCACCTCTGCACATTCCAGAACCTCCAGAATGGAGTCTGCCAGGGCAATCCGTTCATCGTCAGTCCGATCTCCATACCATTCGTCTTTATACATCAGTGCAGCCTCTGGAAAACGTCCGGCCTCTAACAAAAGGAAGTCTGTATTTTCACTTGCCACAGCCAGTCTGTGAAATACCTTTTTTGCGGCATCCCGGTAACTTTGGGATTCTTCACACAGCATATCCATGGAAATCCTGAGAATATCCGAAGAAATTCCGGACTCATAACCATAATCAATAAGATTTAATATATCCTCTGAATTGAATCCTTCCGCAGTACTTCCCTCTGTCAAGAAGAAATCCAGCAGCATTTCCGGTGCACTTTCCTTAATTCCCCCCATTTCCACTTCTTCATTCCAGAGACTTTTTCCAATAAACATGCATTCCAGAATACCATAATCATCCAGCATGGATAACAGGCTAATCTCTACATACAGCGGTTCCGGTGTTGCGTAACACACTGTCTGACAGCCAAGCATACCTGCAATTCCCAATATAACCAATTTCTTTTTCATAGTCCCTCCCATTCACTCTCTGACATCTGACCCTGATAACACTTATGCCATCGGCATGCTTTACCTTGTAGATGCTTTCTTTTATAGAAACTTTCTTTTATAGAAGCTTCTCCGTATTTAGAACTCACAAAGTCTCCCTGCATCATCAATATAAAATACATCAGATGGACCAATGTATACGTTATCATAGCCATCGAAAAACATCACGTTTCCTTCTCCATCATACCAGTAATACGTGTCACCGGGATCGCTTTCTTCCACATAATCCTCTGGTATATAGTCTCCCCTTCCATCTTCTTCATAGTAGTTTTCTTCATTGTTTTCCCCATTATTTTCTTCTGTATTCTCTTCATCCGGAATGTAATCACCGTTCCCCTCGCCTGCGGTCTGCGCCTCATAGGCAACTGATTCAGATTCTCTGAAAAAAGCAGCATCTGCATAAATACTTCCATAGCCAGAGATCACTGGTGTCAGCATCAATTCCCTGTTTCCATCCAGGCTTACGTCAGCTACATGACTTCCATCTGAAGAATAAAGCTGTAGCGCGGTGGTTCCGGAAGTCTTAAACGTGCCACTGTCAAAAAGATATCCTCCACTGCCATCTGTATTTCTGGCATTGTAAATTTCCCAGGTTCCTTCTCCATAAAGTCGGATACTGGCAGCATTCAGATCCCCATACTGATACCAGTTATCAAAATAAGAAATAAACATTTCCAGGCTCTTTCCCTCTGCACTTGGGTCGTAATCCGGTTCATCCGCCTGGTTTTCTGAAACCTCTGTAAGAGTAAGGGAATCCACTGCGTTCCGATATTCCTCTGACATGTCAGCTGCCGCATCCGCATTCATTTTATATGCATACGCATAAGTGTTGGTGTCCGTCTGGAAAAAGATCATTTTCCACTGACAGGTGTCTTCGTTGGCACCAGTCATAAAGGTAATATCATAGAACGGATAGCTGAACTTCTCTGTAAGGCTTTTATTTTTACTTTCTTTATAATTTTTTACTTTGCTTTCACTTACCAGTCTGGCAAACTTTTTCCGGAATTTTTTCCTGGTTCCATCTGCCTTTTCATCTCTTACTGCACTACAATTCACGATTACGGTAAGTCCATCCTCAGTCATATCCGAATAGAAATAACCGCCATTCCAGGAAGAATCGTTGTACAACGGCTTTAGGCCTGTGTAGCGAGTTGCAGATGTAAGGACATAGGAAGATTTTTGATTTTCTTCGGCCTGGTCATCCGTAATTGCTTCCCCGCCCTCTTCCACTCTGGTGAAAACAGCCCCATCTCCATTTCCCATATGAAGGCTGTTATCAGAATCCTGGTATAAGCCGGCAAGCCAGATACCGGTCCGATTATACATATCATAGCGTCCATTTCCGTCTCCATATTCATCCGCATATTCCAGATATCCCTGGGAATCCCCAGCTTCTTTTGTGTGATATACAAAAATTCCATCTTCCGTTATGGTAAGTGTCTCTTCCGCAGAAGGATCTGCATTGCTCCAGCTACCTGCAATCCTGGAAAAATCTGCATATTCTGTCTTGGCTTCTGTCTCCTGTGCCAGCACTGGCACTGCAAAAGCTGGCAGCATTGTTGCTGCACTTATTGAAAAAATCAGAACTGCTGCAAATACTTTTTTCTTCATATTAAAATTCCCCTTCCTTTTTTTCTAAAAAGAATGCGCCTTGGCACATCCTCACACCTGACGCGATTGCTTGCGGCAAACCTCCCTATCCCGCAAATGCGCGTCATTGGTACATAAAAAATCCACCGTACTTATATTATACGGTGGATCATCGAACATAAACATTAACCAAAAGTTAGTTTCTAGAGCCCTTTTTCAAACATGCGCTAAGGTATCACTGGTTATTCCCGGATTCCAGCAATTCCAAAAGCTGTTTCCTTTTCGTCCGGGTATCCCCTCCGATCTGCAGCTTGGAATAAATCTGATTGACATACTGCTTCACACTTCCTTCTGACAGGTAAAGCTTCTCTCCAATTTCCCGGTTACTCAGGCGCTGCCTAAGAAGCAGCACGATCTCGTGTTCGCGTTCTGTCAAAGACGCAAGTATAGCCGGACGGGTATTTTCTACATTCAGCTTTTGCAGACGCATTTCATAATCCTGTCCAAGCTGGATAATGTGATGAAGAAGTTCTGAATTTCTGCCCACAGTACAGCTTTCCAGCAGGGGCTTCAGATAACTGTAATTCTCTGCAAATGGAAGAAGGAGATCATCCGCCGCAGCTTCCTGTATTGCCTGCTGCAGAATAGTCTGTCCCTCATTATGCTTTCCCAGCATCCCATAAGCTGCCGCCGTCTGGATCAGCAGATGGATTCTGACCAGCTCATAATGCATACTTTCACAGACTGCAAGCTGTCCTTTGCTCCTTCCCAGAACTTTGGCATAAGCCCCCTGTGCCAGATAAACCTGATTCTCGATCATTTCAATCATGGGTCTGCCTGGAGCAAGGATATGAACAGAAGAAAGCTGATGGGCAGAAAATATCTCCGGAATTTTAGCTTGGCATCCTTGCAAAGCATAATAGTACGCACAGGCTGCATTCCAGATATTGATCCAGGCCGCATTATGATGCAAAAGCAACGTTCTATAGCGTTCTTCAAAAGTATACCGCAGTTCCATCCCAGTGCACAGAAACAGCCTTTGTGCCAGGAAATCGCAGCAAAGTCCCATGTTTTCCTGCCCGTTTCCCTCAATCTGGGCGTAAGCCGTTTCTAATTCAATAACCGCATCCTGGAAACGTCCCTGCATAAATGCAGCTTCTGCTGCCATAATTCGCTCAGCTCCCTGTCCGTGTCCATCTGTGATTTTGTAATAATGCGGCATACATTCTTCCATCTGGGCAAGTTCATCCTTAAGCATTCCAGGCTTCCGGTGAAACATCATCAATACAGAAGGAGAACCAAATGTCCATCCGCCCCGTCTGTTAATACTGATGGCAGGACGGGACATCTGGCTGCTGGCACTACGATGCAGACGGCTCATGGCACTGATATCGTTATAACAGAGAAAGCTCATGATCAGATCGCATTCTCCCAGCAGATTTCCCCTCTCCATAGGCGACAATTCAGGGTGCTCTCCGATTGCCTCCATCAAAAGCTCTTTTAATTCCAGCATTTTGGGAATCCTGTGCCAGTTAAACATGCTGCGCATGAGAACCAGAATGGACAAGGGATGTTCTTTTAGTATGGAAGTAGGACATTTTCCAAGGATTTCCAATACTGCATCCGGACTCAGTGAAGACAATAAAATCCCCGCATCTTTCTGAACCACCCGGAGAAGTCCATTGTAATCTGCTGCCTGCTGATAAGCATTCATGGCGTGAAGATACTGCTGATGTTCTTCATACCACATGCCATAACGTCCCAAATAAAAAGACTGCCTTTTTTCTCCCAACAATACAAAGACTTTTCTGGCACACTCTTTCATCATGTGATGGAACCGGTATGTCTTACCGTCAGGGAGACGTTTTACAAAAGCGTTTTGCCCGGTAAGTGCAGTCAGTATCTCTCTCACCTCAGAATCCCCTGTAATAAACTGTGCCATTTCCACTGTAAACTCATCTGCAAGCCCCATGATTGCAAGAAAGTCCCTGTGTTTTTCCGGAAGCGGATCGATCATGGCAGAGGTAAACATTGCATAAATATCCGAATTGCCATCTGGCAGGGAAGCCTGTTCCAGAAAGGTTCTTAAGTTCAGATATATGGCAGAAAACCATCCCTCACTGGAATATAGTAAAGCTTCCAGCTGTTCCGCGGAAAGCTTCGTTCCGCATTTATGTACATAAGCAGAAAGCTCCCCGGAGTTCAAACGAAGCTGTTCCATTCCAATCTGATGAACTCGTCCTCCCAGGCGGAGGATCTGTGCATCTGGAAGGAAACGGTCACGGCTTGCAAGGATAAGGTGCACATTTACAGGAAGACGATTTGCAAGCCTGCAGATGAAATCCGAGACATTTTTTTCTCTCAGTAAGTGGAAATCATCAATAAAAACATAGTAGCCTTTATCCAGATCCAGTTCATAACAAAGATCATCTGCCAGCAGACTGCCACCTGCTGCATCTGTGGGACAGGTATATTCCCTGAGGAATCCAAATCCCTCCCTGGCAAATGCATCCTGCACACTTTTCCAGAAAATTGCAAGATTATCTGAATATACACTAACCCGGATAATGCATGGCTTCTCCTCCCTGGCACGCTCTGCCAGATACCAGTTTATGGCGGTTGTCTTGCCGTATCCCATAGGTGCCACCACTGTAGTCAAAGCACAGCCTGAGACCGGCTTCAGGCTTTCCCGTAAACGTTCCGATATATAGATTGTGTTTAAGTTCTGTTTTGGCATCTGATTTTCCTCTTTGCGACTACTTATATTCGTTAATCCTATTATATATCCATCACAACCTGCCAACAACTGCCAGTTTCATGAACTGTTTTTCTTTTTCAGGTTGCAATCCTGTTCTAAGATGTTAAAATTCAAATTATATGATGTCAGGGGGCAAAAGACCTTTTGACCCTAACCTCATTATATAACGCTGTATTTTATCACGCTACATTCCGGAGGTCTTATTATGTACCAGTACCAGTTTCCCGATTTAAAAGAAGCAAGCCAGCACGGTTCTTCTTCTTTTCCCTGTGCCTTTTATCAGCTTCAGGCTACCGGACACGGAGTCTTGGTTAAACATCACTGGCACGAAGAGATTGAAATGCTTTATTTCCCCGAAGGTAACTTCTGTCTGGAAATAAATATGGAGACATTTACCATCACCTCAGAATGTTTTTATTTTATCAATCCCGGCGAGCTGCACAGCATCTCTACCCATTCCAAAACAAAAGCATCCGAATACGCAGTTGTTTTTGGCCCGGAGCTTCTTGGCTCTCCATTTTATGATGCAGCCTGGGCACAACTGATCCAGCCCTTGCAAAAAGGCAGCTTATTGTTTCCAAGATGTATTTCCAAAGAACATTCCTCTTTTCTTATTATGAAAGAACTGTTCCAAACTATCACTGACGCTTTTTTCCGCTGCAGTTCCTATGAATTATTAGAAAATACTTATAATAAATTCCATACCACACTGTTTCGCGCATCCGACAAAGCAGTTATGGATCTGGCCGACCAGCTTCTGGTCAAAGCCTCTCTCCTGCAGATTCTGGCTGAGCTGACCAGGTGGCAGCTTTTTTCCCAGACAGAGAACCCCGACGACCACCGGATAGAGACAATCAAAACTGTAATTACCTATATGCAGAAGCATTATCAGGACAAAATTTATATCCGTGATCTGGCTTCCCTGGTCGGACTGAACGAGCAATATTTCTGCCGTTTTTTCAAAAAAACCATTGGAATTTCCCCTGTAGAATATTTAAATGAATACCGGATCCGCCAGGCCATGCGGTTTCTTACAGACACCAGCCTTCCAGTCACAGAAGTCTGCCTGGAATGCGGTTATAACAATATGGGGAATTTTCTCCGGGAATTCCGCAGATACACCCAGACCACACCTTTGCAGTACCGCAAACATAGTTCTGTTTCCGATATTCCCACTTTCTAAACCGGGCTGCGCAGACCGAAAGATGTTCTTCAGCTTCTTCCTATAAATAGTCAAAATTTCGTAATTTTCCATCATATTAAAGGAAGTTTTCTTTCTCATATGTATGTATAATGTTATATACATTCACATTGGAGCCAAAGGAGCCCAAACTGCTTTTTACACTTGTAACAAAAGCTTTTTGCCTCTGGCTCCTGACATACAAGAGGAGGATTCTACATGGAACGAAAATGGTGGCAGGACAAAGTCGCCTATCAGATTTACCCCAAAAGCTTTTATGACACAAATGGGGACGGAATCGGCGATCTGCCTGGAATCATAGAAAAACTGGATTATTTAAAGGAGCTGGGCGTTGATATTATCTGGCTTTCTCCTTGCTATCGTTCCCCATTTGCGGATCAGGGATACGATATTTCCGACTATTATGACATTGACCCGCGCTTTGGCACCATGGAGGACATGGACCGGCTCATTGCCGAAGCGAAAAAGCGTAATATGTATATTCTGATGGATCTGGTGGTCAATCATTGTTCCGATGAACATGAATGGTTCAAAAAAGCATGTGCTGATCCAGATGGAAAATATGGGAATTTCTTCTATCTGAGAGACAAAGAAGAAGGGAAACTTCCCACCAACTGGCGCTCTTATTTCGGTGGATCTGTCTGGGAAGATCTTCCAGGGACCAACAAGCAATATCTTCATGTTTTCCACAAGAAACAGCCCGACCTGAACTGGGAAAATCCCGAAGTTCGTGAAGAAGTATATAAAAATATCAACTGGTGGCTGGATAAAGGTCTCGGCGGCTTCCGCATTGATGCGATCATCAATATCAAAAAAGCCCTGCCTTTGCATGACTATGAACCAGACCGTGATGACGGACTTTGCTACATTGGAAAAATGCTGGAAGAAGCTACAGGAATTGGAGAATTTCTTGGGGAAATGCGTGACCGCACTTTCAAACCTCATGACGCTTTTTCTGTAGGCGAGGTCTTTAATGTGAAGGATCAGGATCTGCCAGCTTTCATTGGAGAAAATGGATATTTTTCCACTATGTTCGATTTCAATGAAGCGATTTTCGGTGGCTCTGATAAAGGCTGGTATGACAGCAAAAAAATCACTCCGGATGACTATAAACGCTGCTGCTTCGAAGCCCAGGCAAAAATGGGCGATTTCGGATTTATTTCCAATATCATCGAAAACCATGATGAACCCCGTGGGGTCAGCCGCTATATTCCGGAAGGAGACTGCTGTAACGAAAGTAAAAAAATGCTTGCCGCCTTGAATTTCATGCTCCGCGGACTGCCATTTATCTATCAGGGACAGGAGCTTGGCATGGAAAATGTGCCATTTCATTCCATTGATGAGGTAGATGACATTTCTACCCTGGACGAATACAAAGTAGCCCTTGATGCTGGTCTTTCCCCGGAAGAGGCACTTGCAGCCGTTGCCCGTCATAGCCGTGACAATGCCCGCACACCGATGCAGTGGACAGATGGGAAAAATGCCGGTTTTACAACTGGTACTCCATGGCTCCGGGTAAATCCAAATTATACTTCCATCAATGTAGAGGAGGAACGAAAGGATCCAGGCTCTGTATTTCATTTTTACCAGAAGCTGATCCAGCTCCGGAAATCACCAGAGTATAAGGAAACGGTTGTATACGGTACACTCACCCCATTTCTGGAAGAGCGCCATAACCTGATGGCTTATTACCGCAAAGGAGACAAAACCCTTCTGGTAGTTGGAAACTATCAGAAAGAGGAACAGGAAATCACACTTCCTGCAGCCTGCAAAAAGGTTCTGATCAACAATTACCCGGATGTAGATTCTAATGGTAATAGCCTGAAGCTGCATGGATACCAGGTTTTAGTACTTGAGTTGACGCAAAATAAATAATATGTTACGTGTGAGCACATTAAACAGTAAAAAAGATTATAAGTAAGAGGAAAAAAGCATGAACAATATAGAAAAAAGATGGTGGAAAGAAGCTGTGGTTTATCAGATTTACCCACGAAGCTTCAACGACAGTAACGGTGATGGAATTGGTGATTTAAAAGGAATTATTCAAAAAATACCATATTTAAAGGAACTTGGTGTAAACGTAGTCTGGCTCTCCCCTATTTACCAGTCCCCCAATGATGATAACGGCTATGATATCAGCGACTACCGCCAAATTATGACAGAATTCGGAACCATGGAAGATTTCAACCAGCTTCTTACCCTCTGTCACCAGGCAGGAATTAAGCTGGTAATGGATCTGGTGGTAAATCACACCTCCGACGAGCATGCCTGCTTTATTGAAAGCCGGAAAAGCAAAGATAATCCTTATCGCGACTACTACATCTGGAAAGATCCGGTAAATGGAAAAGAACCTAATAACTGGGGTTCCTGTTTCGGCGGCTCTACATGGGAATTTGATGAACAGACCGGTCAGTACTATCTTCACTTTTTTTCCAAAAAACAGCCAGACCTGAACTGGGAAAATGAAAAAGTAAGAGCTTCCGTTTACAATATGATGAAATGGTGGCTGGATAAAGGTGTAGATGGCTTCCGCATGGATGTGATCAGCCTTATTTCCAAAGATCCGGAATATAAAGATGGAGAGCCTGGTGTCACTGGTTACAGCAGCTTCAATGTCTGTGCCAATGGCCCCCGTGTCCATGAGTTTCTGCAGGAAATGCGTCAGGAAGTGCTGTCAAAATATGACCTTCTCACAGTAGGGGAATGCTCTGGTGTCACCCTGGAAGAAGCCAAAAAGTACGCACGAAGTGATGAAAAAGAACTGAATATGGTGTTTCAGTTTGAACATGTATCCCTTGATGCAGATGATGACAATAAATGGGGATTAAAGCCTTTTGACCTGATGAAATTAAAGGAAATCATGACAAAATGGCAGAATGGACTCGAAGGAAAAGCCTGGAACAGTCTTTTCTGGTGCAATCACGATCAGCCCCGTATGGTCTCCCGTTGGGGAAATGACAAAGAATACCGGGAAGCCTCAGCCAAAATGCTTGCCACCTGTCTTCATATGATGCAAGGTACCCCTTACGTTTATCAGGGGGAAGAGCTTGGCATGACCAATATGCCATTTCATGACCTTAGTGAATTCCGGGATCTGGACAGTATCAATGCCTACCGGGAAATGGTGGAAGAAAAGAAAATCATGACTTCTGAAGAAATGCTTACTGCCCTTCGCAAAAAAAGCCGTGATAATTCCAGAACACCTATGCAGTGGGACGACAGTGAAAATGCAGGATTTACTACTGGAACTCCGTGGATCAAGGTAAATCCAAATTATCATCAGATCAACGCAGCCGAACAGCTTCAGCGACCGGATTCTGTTTTCCATTATTATCAGAAACTGATCCAGCTCCGCAAGCAGTATGAGGTCATTGTTTACGGTAAATATGAGCTTCTGGATGCTGAAAATCCGGATATTTATACCTATTCCAGAACTCTTGGCAATGAAAAATTACTGGTGGTATGCAACTTCACTGACAAAGAAATTTCTTATCAGATTCCTGAGGAATATAGAAACGGAGAATGTCTGATTTCTAACTATGTAGAGCAGAACAGTGGGGTGCTCCGCCCGTATGAGGCGTTTGTGCTGCATATAAATATACTTTAAATGCCTGAGGCGGGACGTTTTATATCCCGCCTCAGTTCTCATCTCCCCGATAGGAGATAGCACTTTTATACAATAGGCAGGCAATTTTATCAAAATTTTCAGATTGTACAACAGCCCCTGTCTCATCCAGACAGGGGCTGCTCCAAAATATTCTATTAACAATTCCAACATACTTCCACGTCAGACCATTTCCCTACTCTTTCAGGATACCTGCAGCTGCATCTTTGTCCATGATGATCCTTGCTGTATCCATCAGCTTAAGCGCTGTCGCCGGGAAGTCCATCGTCGGCCTTGTGTGGTACAATTTTCCTACGGCTTCCGCTTTATGTGCACCGCAAATCTGTAAAACTACTTTTTTGGTTTCAAAAATATGATGAACGCCAAGAGTAATTCCACGTGTCAGCTTCATGCCATCAGAGAAATATTTCTGTCCGACCTTCATTGTAGTCTCTGACAGCTCCACAACTTTTGCATAATCCCCGAAATCTTCTCCTGGCTCATTCAGTCCCAGATGTCCATTCATTCCCATTCCCAGAAGCATCAGGTCAATATGCCCACAATCGAAAATATACTGATCGATCCGTTTGCATTCTTCTTCCAGATTGCTGGCATGAACATCAAATAATGTCATCTGATCCTCACGGATTCCTAACGGACCATACAGATGTTTTCTTAAGAAATGAGTGCAGTTCTCTGATTCATCTTCCAGATCAAGCCATTCGTCAAGTGAAACAAATTTTGCTTTTGTAAAATCGATTTCTCCTCTGTCCTGCATCTCTTTTAAAATCTCACAGGTTTTTACCACAGTCATCCCTGCCGGAAAACAGAGCAGCGCGTCTGGCTTCTTCTCCAGGGTCTCTTTTACTAATTCTGCACATCTCTGTGACATATCCTTTTCACTGTCGTAAATTTCCGTGATTGGAAATCTTCCAGGCAATTTTGCTCCTAAGAGCTCTGCATTATGTTCCATACAATAACATACACTCTTTTCTTCTATATTTTTTTCCATACATTTTCTGCAATTCCCATGCACACTGCAAAGAATATAGGGACATTTACAATACATCTTCTTCATGATCGCTTACCCCTTAACTGCACCTGCTGCCAGACTTTCCTGAATATTGTTGCTCAGGAATGCGTACAGGACAAGTGTAGGAATTGTTGCAATTGTTAAACCAGCTCCGATCAATCCCCATTTCGTTGAGTATCTGCCGATCATGTTGTTAACACCAACTGTAATGGTCATCCACTGGTCACTGTTTATAAATGTCTGTGCAAGCATAAGCTCATTCCAGGAATCCAGGAAGTTCAGGATCGCTACTGTAGAAATGATCGGTTTCAACAGCGGAAGGATGATTCTGAAAAAGATCTTATACAGGCTCGCTCCATCTATAAATGCAGCTTCTTCCATTTCCTTTGGTATGGTTTTCAGGCTTCCGCTTATCAGCAGGATTCCCATAGGCAGGTTAAATGCAACATAGGGAATGATCAAGGACCATAAGCTGTCTCTTATTGCCTTTAAATTCCGGTACAAAGGAAGAAGTACTGCCTGAAGTGACAGCATCATTCCCAGAAGGAATAAGATGTACACAACAGAGCTTAATCTCCATTTCAGCCTTACCAGCGCATAGCTTGCCATAGAGGCCAGTAATGCGGTTGCCACAATTGTTACAATTGCTACAAATAAACTGTTCAGCAGATATTTGTAAATATGTGCCTGACCGAATACGGTTACATAATGTTCCCAGTGCCACTCTTTGGGCAGTCCGATAATATTTCCCCCAAAGATCTCTGCATTACTCTTCAGCGAAAACGTGAACAGCCAGTACAAAGGAAACAACTGGATTACAGTCCAGAAAATCAGGCCTCCATACATAATCCATTTTACAGGACTCATTTTTTTCTTTTGTTTGCCATCTTCCTTTATTTTCATGAATCGCTCCTATATTTCCGCATGATTTTTTTAAATACAAACTGTACTCCAAATGTAAACAGCAGACATATAATAATAATTGCAATTGCAACCGCACTGGCATAGCCATAATGATTATTGGTAAAAATCTCGCTATACATCATCAGGGACAGAACACTGGAAGCATGCATTGGTCCGCCGCCGGTTAATATAAAAATCATATCAAAAGATTTCAGTGAACCAACAATACAGAAAATTGTTACTGCTTCGATCATCGGAATAATGATCGGCATGATAATCTTCATGGAAATCTGAAATTTAGAGGCTCCGTCAATTTTTGCTGCTTCAATAATATCTGAAGAGATTGATTTCGCAGCTGAATAAAACAACAACATGTTATAACCTATATCTTTCCAGATCATAGGAATAAAACAGGCGATCAAAACAGTTGCCGAGGAGCCCAGCCAGTTCTGCTTCCATTCCGGATGTCCCAGCCAGTCAAAAAATACATTCAGCAATCCATAGGATGGATGATAGATTTTCATCCACAGGTTTGCGATTACAGTACTGGAAATAATAACGGGGATGAAAAAAGCATTGCGGAAAAAGTTTTCTCCTTTTACGCCGTTCACTAATACCAGTGCCAGCAGCATTGAAATCGGCATCTGGATCAGTACAGAAGCAGCTGCTAATAACAATGAATTTTTTAATGAAAGAAGAAATACAGGATCCTTGAACATTTCAATATAGTTGTCCAGTCCTACAAATGTTCCCTCAGATATTCCGTTCCATTTTAATAAACTGTAATCTGCTGATTGAATGATCGGTACCGCTACAATCAGGAGAAAAAGAATCAACCCTGGTAAAATGAAGAAACATACGGCTTTTTTACTGCGCAATGCCTTTTCCATATTAACCCTTTACCTTTCTGCTATTCTGCTAATGCTTCCTCTTTTGCTGCCTGCATCTGGGTAGCAAATTCTTCTGGTGTTATGCTGCCTTCAATCACGCCCTGTAACAGATTGTAATGTGCGTCAATTGCGGAACCAGTGAGGAAGGTATCCCATGCAAGTACATATCCGGTAGAATTCTGGATCAGTTCCTGAACCTTTACCAGAGCTGGACTAATTTCGGCATCTCCGATGTCAAGATCCTTCCAGCATGGAAGTGAATCACCAAGAACGTAAGCTTCTTTGGACATGTATTTTGTCATTCCATAAGCGAAATCAAATGCCTCATCCGGATGCTCTGTTGCGGAATTGATCATAAAGAAATCAATAACGCCGCCAGAATACTGGGTTTCATCACCCTTTCCATTTTCTACTGTCGGGAAGGTTGTCACTACGATTTCATCCTGTGAGCATGCATTATCTGGATTGTCAACACTCTGTGCTACCCAGCTGCCGCCGAAGAACATTGGAACCATTCCACTGTAGAACAGCTCTTCTGCTTCATCGGAAGAAATTCCAAGTGTACCATCCGGGAAAGCACCGGCTTCATTCATTTCAGAAAGAAGTTTTGCAGATTCTACGATTTCAGGAGTATCAAGAGTTGCATCTCCTGACAGGGCTGAATTCATGTAATCAGCACCAGCAGTGCGCACTGCCAGCATATTCTGGATCATACCGATATGCCATCCGTCTTTTGCTCCTAAAACCATAGGTGTAACACCATTTTCCCGGAAGGCTTTAATACAATCGATCAGCTCATCATAAGTAGTCGGGATTTCCAGATTGTTTTCATCAAAAATTCTCTTATTGCAGAAGAGAACGCCAGCCCACTGTTTCAGTGGTAATCCATAGGTCTCATCGTTGTATGTACAATAGGTAGTAGCTCCCTGCAGCAGCTGATCGTTGATTCCATATTTTTCATAATATTCCTCCAACGGAAGTACCACACCGGCATCTACATATGTTTTTGCGTATCCACCACCCCAGCAGAAGAATACGTCACCCTGGGAACTGTCTGCAGCTGCAACTCTTAATTTGGTTGTCTGATAGTCAACCTCCTGTGTTGCAACCTCTTCAATATGAATATTTGGGTGTTCTTCTTCATACTGTGCAATGTAATCCTGTACAAGTGGAGCCATTGGCTGGCCTTCTGGCCAGATATCCCAGAATTTCAGGGTAATCTCTTCATCGGTGAGCTGAATATCACCATCTGCTGCGTTTACGCTTACAGCCATGGATGCCGCCATAATCCCTGCCAACAGTACGCTTAACATTTTTTTACCTTTCATGTGTTGTCCTCCTTTACATTACGTAAAATATTATATTTATTTTTTTCTTTTTCAATTTCTGCATACACTTCGGACGGTACCTTCTTGTGGTAGTCATCCAACCCCATTAAAAACGCTCCGACAATAGGCTCATATACGGAATCAATGATATTGATATTTGCAGCCTCTTTTCTAAGCTCCGCATCCACTGTTTCTCTAAGAACCGGTACCTTGCATTTAAAAATACTGCCGGATAAAACAATGTCAACTTTCTCTTCCAGAATATCCAGAGTCCTCATTCCGGACAGAATATACGGAACAATTCCTTTGGCAAAATCTTCATAAATCCGGATTGCAACCTTATCTCCTTCCAAAGCCGCTTTTTCAACAACTTTGGGAAGTCCAAGATAATCGTTTGACCCGATTTTGTGTTCTGCCCTCATCTGTAAAAGTTCATCTACCGATTCGGCATGAAACAGTTCACATAAATAATCTGTTAAAATAGTCGGGGCCCCCACCCCGGCTTGTGCATCAAATACTTTCTGCACTGCAGCCGCTCCAATGGATACTCCACCCTGAATCGAATCCGGAATGTAATATCCGAAGATGATCTCTTTTTTTCCGTTTCGTACTGCACAGTTCACACCTGAACCAGCACAGATGATTCCGCATTTGTCACTGTCAGTTGCTGCCCGCATGGCGATCAGACAGTCATTCACGATAGAGATGTGTGAAATTTTAAAATGGTCATACATGGCATTCTGGACAAGTTCTTTCTCATAAGCCCAGTCGATTCCACTCATTCCACCGTACAATCCATAGATGTCCTTATATGAAAGCCCCGCCTCGTTAAGTGCCTGGTCAAATGCCTCTTCTGCAGCTTTCATAGCAACTTCCATTCCATCGACAGAATGAACCGCACCGAAGCTTATTCCCATTCCAAGGATATGCCCGTATTCATCTCCAACAATTGCAGCTGTTTTACTGCCCCCTTGATCAATTCCCATAAAGTATTTCATACAAGTCCTCGCTTTTGATCTGTTATCAGAAAAACTGAGGTAAAAATTCTTTACTTCCTTCCAGTAAATCTGGAACTAATTTTTCAACAACAGAGTATTCTCTTACTAACGGATGTGCCAGCAATGCCTGTTTCATTTTGGTCACATTTCCCTCGACAGCAGCTTCTACTGCCAGCATTTCATAATTCTTCACCTCACTGATCAGTCCCCAGCATGGTGCAGGAATATAAGATTTATGAATCGGTGCCATTCCTCTCTTATTAACCAGACAGTTGATCTCAACCACTCCATCGTCTGGAAGGAACGGTACAGCACCCTTATTCTGGACATTCACTACCATCTCTGTATCTACATTATTGTAAACTGCATTTACGAAATTCATGGCAACCTCTGAATAACCACCACCGCCGCGCTTATAAAGCTCTTTCGGAATGTCTGCATTGTTTTCATCTGCATAACCGGCAAATACGATTTTTTCCAGATCCTGCACGTACTCTCCACGTGTCTGGCTCTTTGCCTTTAATTCAGCTACCCTCTGGCCTGTTTTATAATAATACTGTAAATAAGGACTGGTCAGACAGCCAAGCAGCTTCTGGATCTCAACGCCTACATCATCATTGGTCTCTGCCAGCGTTTCGAATTCTTTTTCTGTGATCGGTCTTCCATCAATGGTGATATGACTGATAAAATTCAAATGGTTCAATCCTACATAATCATACTGGACACGGTTGTAATCAATTCCCATGCTTCTCTTCGCCCACATTTTCGGGAAAATACCGCCTGAGCAGAAGCCTGCGATATTGGCATTTGTGTAACGTTTTACAGCTTCAGTCACAAGTCCGGCCGGATTGGTATAATTAATCAGCCATCCATCTGGAGAAGATTTTTCCATGTGTCTTGCCACATCCAGCATAACCGGAATCGTACGGAAGGCCTTCATCATGCCGCCGGCGCCTGTGGTCTCCTGACCGATCAGACCATATTTCAACGGAATCTTCTCGTCTTTTACTCGCTGTTTATTTCCGCCTACACGAATCTGGGTATCCACAAAAGCCGCGCCATAAAGGGCATCATCGATATCCGTTGTGCTTCTGATCTTAACCGGGAAGTCTCTCTTTGCTGAATAGCGTTTGCAGAATCCTTCCATAACCTCCAGTCTGTGTGGATCAATATCATATAATACCAGCTCATCAATCGGTAAGCTTTCTCTGCGGACAATCATCTCATCCAACAGCTCCGGTGTGTATGAACTTCCAGCTCCTACAATTGTAAATTTCATAATGTCCTCCTTTTTTGTTTAACGTTACACATTTTATCTAAAAATAAATTATCAGTGAAACCTGACAATTTATTTTTGTTCTATTTGGTTGTTGTTTCTGGTTGTCTGCCTGATTACCAGATTGGGATAAAACATTTTCTTTTCTTTTACTTCTTTTTTCTCTTTAATATCTGTTATGAGAATATCAACAGCTGCCTTTCCCATATCTCCAAGTGGCTGTCTTACAGTAGTTAATGGAAGATATTGGAAGTTATGATTTCTGGGCTGGTCATCATCGAAGCCTACCAGCATTACATCCTCCGGAATCCTGATTCCCGCTTCTAACAAAGCCCGCATTCCACCAAAGGCAGTCTGATCAGAACTAAAGAAAAATGCATCTGGAAGTTCTTCCTTTCTGCAGGTAGATAAAAACTCCTTGAGAGTGGTATATCCTTCCTCTTCGGACCATCCGGATTGCAGGATCCTCACATCCTGAACACCATGCTTCTTCATCGTGTTCACATAACCTTTCTGCCTTCTTCTTGCAGCCTGTCTGTTCTCATCACCAGCTACATGTATAATATTTCTGCATCCGCATTGGAACAGGTAATCGACCGCCACCTCTGAACCATATTGATTGTTCAACAGAATATTATTCACATTTAAGCTTCCCATATCATTTTCTATTAAGGCAAATGGGAAATGCGAACGTGCCAGCTTGGTGATAAGCTTCTTATCATCCAGGGCACTTCCGTAAATAAGGATTCCATCGACTCTTTCCTGCATAAAAAAATTAATATAACTATTTTTCTTCTCGGTACTGTTCCCGGCACTGCAGAACAATACATCGTATCCCTGTTTCCCTACCTCTTCTTCAATCGCATGTATCAGATCAAAAAAATATGCATCACATAACGTGTCTACAACTACGCCAATGGTATTCGTGGATTTCAGTACAAGAGAACGCGCAAGCCCATTAGGCGTATAGCCCAGTTCATCAATTGCCGCTTGTATTTTCTGTCGGGATTTCTCACTGACCCCGTACTGGTTGTTTACCACTCTGGATACAAGTGTGGCTGAACAGCCGGCTTTTTTCGCTACATCCGTTATCGATACCATACATTCTGACCTCTGTGAGTTATTTGTTTTTCTTTTGTTTAACGTTAAACATATTATAGCTGCGTCATATTAAAATGTCAATATATCTTTCTTCTATTATTGTATTTTTGTTTAATTATGATTATTATTACAATTATTAATTGTGCATTACGCACAATATAATGCGTATGTGTATCGCAACACATTTTATTTATCTGCGGTGGGTCACTCCATGTGACATCTACCTCTCCACCGCAGTACGATTCTGCCCGGCGGGGCTTTTTATGTAATAGATAATTCCAACGGGATTCCCTATTACAGGAAAAAGGCTTTCTGCAAATCCAAGTCTGCAAAAAGCCTTTTTCGTGCACTTTAGTACAAAATATCAAAAGCAAATCTCTTCCATTCTTTCTTTCGCCGCCACCCGCTTCGGATGCTCCAAAGGATAATTCCTCTCAAATCTTTCTAATGCGATCTGGAGGTATTTTTTCTCTTCTTCCTCATTTCCCATCATACGGAATGCCCGTGACAGATTCCAGGCGGGTTCCGCAGTTGCAATTTCCCCCAGATTATTCTCCCTGACCAGCTGGTAAGCTTCCTTCAGATAGATCACCGCATTCTCAGGATCTTTACCATCCAGGTAAGTAACTCCAATATTATTGTTCACAATGCAAAGCATACTGCCTTCGTTGTCAGCATCTTTTTGCATGGTATTTCTTACCAGGAAATGATTTTCAAGAGATTCCGCTCTCCTTCCTACCCGGTTATAAGCAACTCCCAATTCTTCACAGGTAGCCAGATATCCCTGGTGCTTCATCCCCCAGTAAATCAGAGTGGTATCTTTACATTTCTCCATGTATTCCAATGCTTTTTCCTGATCCTGGTCCAGCCAGGCAACCCAGGTATGCATCTGATAGAGGTAAATATCGAATGATGTTTTTCCAAGCTGTGTTCCCTGTATCTGCTCGCAGGCTTCCAGGCATCTGGCAATGGCGTCTCTTTCTCCCAGGCCTCTGTGAAGCGCGGCTTTGCGGTAAAGCATTTCTCCCACACGGTCGGTGTGTCCGCTCTGTTTCGCCATCCACAGTCCATTCTCGATCCAGAAGATTCCCTCTGCAAATTCTGTAGTAAGCTCACAGATATGTGCCCTGCCTATGGCGGCAGATATTTTAATGTCCACATCATCTGTTTTTTTCAGAAGCCTGGAAATCATTTCTTGTGTATCTTTCAACTTTCCATCTTCCAGAAGGCGCTCCATATAGGCAAAGAACGCATCCCGGAGCCATTCTTTTGGCAGGCTCTTTTTCTCAAACTGCTGATAGAAAATTTCATCATAGCGTTCTGCAATGGGATCAAACATAACGGAAATGCTTTTCGCCATAAACCACGTCTCTTCTGAAGCCTTCGGACAGCGCTTCAGCATATCTTCAATTACCGTAGAAGCTCTGTATGTTACACCCTGGTATTTTACTGCACAGATTGCCAGCATAAGCAGCTTCTCACTGATCTGCCCTTTGATTTTGGTAATCGCACTCCAGATGATCTCCGCAATTTCTTCCATCCTGGAATCATCCTGAGGACCAGCCTGTCCTATGAAAAAGCATTTCTGCGCTCTTTCCCAGAATGGGGCAAACTCATCCTCCTGGGGTGCCTGGATCAGGATACTTTCTGCAATTACAGGGTGCATGCGGTATCCCTCCTGCAGATCCTCCAGCCAGCCAAGCTGACAGAGTCTCTGAAGCTCTGTTTTTAGCTCATCATTTTCCCGCACAAAGCCCTGAAAAAACATATTTGTAAAATTAGCGTCCACTGTTCTGTACGGCAGGGTTGCAAACATACGGATCAGGCGGCTTCCTGAAATTCCGAAATCAGACACCTGATACAGTCTGCGGTACATATTCAGAAGACCAGTCTCTCCTGCTGTCTCTGACCAGTTATTTTCAATTTCTGTTTTCAGCTTTTTCAAAGTCCACATCTGTGAACCGGCTGCTTTTCCAAGCAGACGCAGGGTCAACGGATGGCGGAAGATTTCTTTTTCCAGAAAGCGGCCCAGATCTTCTCTTTCCTCTTTCGGAAGGACACGACCATAATTATCCCGGAAAATAAGGCTTAGTGCACTTTTCTCCGGTGCTCCCACAGCAAAGGAGGTAAAGCCTTCCAATTGCTCCTGTCTGGAGGTTACAAAGATGGTACAGGGAAGTTCTTTTAGCTCTGCGATTTCCCGGTCAGCCTCTTTGGCACGGTTCATATTGTCCAGAAACAGAACGATTCTTTCCTTTTCGCCCACTTTGTTCAGTCTGTATATACTTTCATGAAAACGCTGCTGTTCCTCCTGGGATTCCAGATTGAGAAAACTTCTTGAAAAGCTGGACACCAGGCTTTCTTCATATTGTACTACTGCGATCCGGTCAGCTGCGCCTTCCCGCTCACACCAGCGGATCAGCTGCCTAAGCAGCTCTGTTTTCCCAATTCCCCCAAGACCGCAGACCAGATATTTCCCGCCACGAAGCAGCAATTCCTTCAAATCATACAGTTCTTCCTCTCTTCCGAAGAAATGCTCCGATGGAAGGGGCGCTGTACATAATTCACTATTTCTCAATGTAAGGTAAAGAGGACTGTTATCCCTCTTTGCACTGTGTACACGGTTCCAGATTGCATCAAGCTCCAGGTCACTGCGGTTCCGCAGATTTTCCATGATTTTTCCGGACATTTCTTTTCCAGACATTGCATGGAGGCTTAGCATAGTCAAAAACCAGGCCGCGATAAACGACTCCGATATTTTCTTCCTGTTCGCTTCTGCCGCGTCCATCCAGGAAAGGAATTTGTCTGCACATTCTTTTGACATCCAAGGATCTGTCTTGCCTGCCATATGCAGAAAAGTCCTTATTTTCATCATAAATACAGTATGGTCGTATTCCTTTTCATTCAGAAATTTCTCAAAAAGATCGATCTGATTTTCAAAAGACTCCGGTCCCATTCCGTTCATGATTTCCTGCATATAGATCGTATATAAAGGAAAATTTTCTCTGCGGTTACAGAACTCGGAATGATACCGGTTCTTACTTCCGCTGGTTCTCCAGATCATGCGCCCATGCTCTGTATTTCTCCACTCATACAACAGATACTCATTCCAGAAACGCCCCAGAGTCAGTCCTTTTTTATGTTTCCCAATAAGGATTCCGGTGGAATACACCGGATAATCTTTCACAGTGAGCAAACGATACAGATTCTTCAAAGATAGCTGTACATTTGTTGTGTCTTCCGTTCTCATTCTGCCTCTCTCCTGTTTCCGATAGTGTCAAAAAACTACCAATTAACGTTCATGTTTTATACTAGCATAACCATAATTTTTCAACAACCAAAAGAGAACAGTTTGCCGTTTTTGTGCACGAACTTCCATTTTTTGTACACAAATTTATATGACTGTTTACGTTTAAATAAAAAAAGCAGGAAATCAGAACTTCCTACTTTTTTATCCTTTAAATTTCTATATTTTTGAAGACAACCGTATTTTCTATCCCAATTTACTCTTCTGTCTCTTCCAGTGTCACTTCCACAACCGTATCTCTCTCATCCGGCAACGGATAGCTGTCGCAGGTATCTGCATTCAGGAAAAAGAACTGGTTCTGGGAGTACTCTTTCAAATTCCAGTAATCGGTCAGCTTCACTTCGGAGTTGTCGCTGACACGGCGAAGCTTCTTGATCTTGCCATGGATTCCCGTAAGCGGAATAGCCCCGGCCTGAGCCTCCATTACGTGTGCGTAGATTTTATTTCCATTGCGTGTATAGCGTCCCCATTCCGGCTTCTCGATTCCAGCGTAGCCACAGCCATAAATACTTCTGGAGTTCTCGTCCATCCATTCTCCTACCTCTTCCAGGATTTTCACAGACTCCTTCGGAATCCGTCCTTTCCCATCCGGGCCGACATTCAGAAGAAGGTTTCCACCTTTGCTGACACACTCAACCAGCATACGAATTACCATCTGGGCAGATTTGTAATGACGGTCAAAGGAGGCGTATCCCCAGTTATTATTCAGGGTCAGGCAGGCTTCCCACGGTACCGGCTCACCCAGTTCATTACGGATTCCTGCTGGCGGAATCATCTGCTCCGGAGAAGCGAAATCGCCGGAATATTCTGTAGGATTGGCTGTGAGAATGGAACCGGAATCCTCAGCACTGCCCTCCAGACGGTTGTCAATGATCAGCCAGGGCTGGATGGAACGTACCATAGTAATCAGTTCCTGGGCTTTCCATTTGTCACATTTCATATCTCCGTAGGAGAAATCAAACCACATCAGATCCAGCTTGCCATAGTTGGTAAGAAGCTCTTTGATCTGGCCAAACATAAATTCCAGATAGCGGTCGAAATTGCGGTTTTCATTGGAGCATTCCGGGTGGTTGCGCATCGGGTGATGCATATCCCCATAGTGTGGAAAATCCGGGTGACGCCAGTCAATGATGGAAAAATACAGTCCTACTTTAATTCCTTCTGCACGAAATGCTTCAAGAAACTCTTTTACCAGATCTTTATGGCAGGCTGCATTCATGGAATTGTAGTCTGTAAGCTTGGTATCAAACAGGCAGAATCCGTCATGATGCTTCGCTGTTAAAACCGCATATTTCATTCCGGCCTTTTTTGCCAGGCGCGCCCATTCTCTTGGATTGTAATTTTCTGCTGTAAACTCTTCAGTGAGATAGCAGTAATCCTCATGGGGAATCTGCTCTACGCTTCTCACCCATTCTCCACGCGCCGGAATCGCATAAAGTCCCCAGTGGATGAACATACCGAAACGTGCGTCCCGGTACCACTCTGTACGTTTTGTTCTTTCTTCGATTACCTTGTTCATTTTGGTGTCCTTTCCTGCATCATTCTTATGCAAAATACTTCTCAAGTTCCCGCTTCATATCCTCCGGAATTTCCCGCCGGAAAGAAAGCACGTTCTCATTAGCTGCCCAGGAAGCTGCCGTACAAAGGGTTTTGGCGCCTTCTTCCAGTGCCCGTGGGGAAATATATTCCACAGTGTCGTGTCTGGTGTGCATGCCGAAACCGTCGCGGTTCAAAGTGAGGGCTGGAACTCCCCTCCAGGCGAAGGTATTGGAATCGCTGGCCCATACCTGATTCTTAATGGTAACTCCCAGCTGATTTTCCTCCATTAATTCTTTCAAAGAAACGCAAAGGGTAGGGTCTGCTGTTACTCCCAGCACATTTCCCCCAAGCAGCTGTCCTGCCAGGTCTACGTTTAAGTTCAGGACATGATGCTTCATTTCTTCCCCATGTGTTTTCACATAATTCTGGCTTCCCACCAGACCTTTTTCCTCAGAGCCAAACCAGATAAATTCCATAGTTCTTGCCGGCCGGTGTGCTGCAAAATAGTGAAAAGCTTCCATTACCATTGCACCACCGGACATGTTATCATAAGCGCCCGGTCCTTCCGGCACAGAATCATAATGCGCTGTCACCGTAACGATTTCTTCCGGAAACTCACTTCCAAGAATACGCACTGCCACATTGGCAGAATTTCTTATGATTTCTTTTTGCAGGATATTCAGCCGGCATACAGAAGCACCTTTTTCTACAATTTCCACTGCATCTGTGAAATGAATGGATGCTCCTGGAATATCACTTGCCTTACGGCGGTACTGTGTAGGGATGCGGTCTTCTCCCTGATCCAGCGGTGTTCCGCATACGGTCACAAAGCCTGCTGCCCCAGTCTCCTTTATCTTATCGATCAATGGCTCCCGGACAGGATCGCATACCAGCACAACAGCGCCTTTTGCCTGGGAGAGACTGATATCGTCCCCTTTTCCCACAAAGAGAAATGGTGCGGTGATTCCCTCTTCTGGTGTGCAGGCACCATTCAGATAAGCACGGACCGGGTAAGCTTTTTCATAAGGCTGGCAGATCACCAGCTCTGCCTTTATTTCCTGGAAATCCGGACACTGGAAAAACTCCATCCTGGGAGCCTTAACGTAAGCTTCCCATCCTGGCCGGGCTGCCACGTTTTCCGCTTCCTGCATAATATATTCAGCGGCTTTGTGCTCTCCTTTTGTTCCGGATTCCCGGATGTAAGCCGTATCAGCTACAAACTGATACGCTCTTTTTCCATCTGGTTGAATTTCTGTGTATTTTTTCATGGTATTCTCCATTTGATAATATACCGTAATTTGTGTAAATGATTTTGATCACACTTGTGAATCCCTATGCCTCCGGCACTTCCTCCATAATACGGATCAGCATATCGCCGGTTCCCACATTATATCCGCTGGTTGCATAAATTCCTACAGATTCGCCGTTTGCCACAAGAATCAGCGGCAGCTTATCCGGATCCACGTACATTCTTCTTCCAAGAAGTTCAATATTCTCTTCGAAGGAATCATAATAAACAGACACTTCTTGGAAAGTCTTCAGTACTTTTTCCAGAAGAGGATCCTGTTTCGCCTCAGGAGTACGGATCATAAAAGAAACTGAATTTTCAAATTCATGGAATTTTTCTGCATGTTCCAGCATTTCATTCAAAATGTGTTCCGTAGGCTCACGACTTTCTTCCAGCCACATGAGTATCTTTTTGCCATCTTTGGTAAGATCAGCGCAGGTCACTGTGTTGCCTTCTGCATCTTTTACTTCAAATTCCGGCAGGGAAATACGCTCCAGCATATCTGCCAGCTGTGCCTCACGGAGACGTAACGTCTCATTGTAATTCTCGTTTTCTTTTACAATAATTGTTTTTTCCCAGGAAAACTGATTTCCGTTTGGCAGGCGGTTAGTGGTAATGATTCGGTATGTTCCAGGGATCAGTGCCAGCTCCATGGTATCCTTTTCCCATTCTTTATCTGTAAGTTTCAAAGAAACATACTCATTTCCAACCAGGCGTCCGATGGTCCAGTTCTGGAAGTAGTTCCACTGTGTGCCTTCTTCTTTTTTCAGGGAAAGGCGCACTCCACCTTCCTGCTGTTTCAGGACTGGCACGAAATGGTCTTTTTCCCAGTACTCCATCACATGATTTCCCGGGTTCAGTCTGGCAGGGATGCCAAGAGCACGGGCGATTGCCACAAACAGTACTTTCTGGGAACGATTCGTTCCGATGCCGGATACCAGACACTCATACGGAGTTTCCATTACCGTGTCCCGCTCGTTGTCCGGATATGCGTTCACGTGTTTCTGAATATAATTCCAGATTTCCACAGGATTCGCACGAAATTCTTCCTTCTGGTCTTCTGTGAAGAAAGCCAGGATACCTTTTCTGTATGGACGGAGAAGCTCGTCTTCCACGCGTGGATTTAATACAAAATTGACATATAAATCCCTCCCCGAATTAAATGCTCTGTATTGCTCTGCATAAACCTTTCCGTATTCCAGATGTTCTTCCAGCACACTGCTGATACAGTCTGTATGGTCTTTCTTTGTAAGCACATTCATTAGCGCATGGCGCAGTTCTTTCTCGTCATCTTTTCCAAGAAATACTGCAATTTCAGGATTCACCCAGTTCTCCTTTTTCTCACGGCGAAGCTTATTGGCCTCATTCAGGCGGCGGGTTCCCTCTGCTTTCTGCTGGGGAGTTGGCATATCCGGATTCACCGGTGTATCCACTGGTGCGATCACATCTACCGCTTTCCAGTCTTCTGCTGCCACTGGTTCATTGGTAAGAACAAGCGTAATCTCATCCTGGCTTCGGGTATCCATATCAGCCTGTGCAAATCCTTCCATCTCCGGACAAAAGGCCACAACCCGTACGCTTCCAAGACCAGTCAATAAAGAAACCTTTCCCTGATCATCCGCTTCTGCTTTTGCGATTGGGAAATATTCCCCCATATTCAATACCTGGAACTGAACCTGGGCACCTTTCACAGGAACGCCGTTTTTGTCCGTTACTTTCACCGAAACGGTTTTCACCTTTGCGTAACGGGCAGTCTGGTTCAGCATAACTGCTGCTCCTTCTTTTCCGATCACCCTTTCTCCTTCTCCAGGGAAAAGGTCAAAGAGACGGGAATGCACCATCATAGCTCTGGAGGAAGCATTGGTGAACCACCCTTTGTTCAGGATCATCAGCGGCTCGCAGGCACCGGTAAAATACCACCTGCCTTCGCACCACAGTTCTACCCAGGCATGATTGTCATCACAATGAGACCAGCGCGGCACATACACCTGACGCGCCGGGATTCCCACACTTCGAAGGACATTTACCAGGAACACGGACTCCTCGCCGCAGCGTCCGTAACCTCTTCGATATACCGTAAGCGCCGGAAGCGTTCTGTCATCACCGCTGTGATAAGTAGCCTCCTCGGCACACCAGTAATTTACCTCAATTGCAGCATCTTTTGCATTTTTTCCTGCAACACGTTCTTTTAACTCGTTCCAGAAAAAGCTTCTGCAGGGAAGGATTTCTTCCTCATTCACACGATGATCCAGAATATAATTCAGGAACATTTCCTCCGGAAGTTCACGGACGCGGTCAAGATTATTATACAAAAACAGCCCATGTGCTGCGAAATCTTTTATATCTTCAAAAGAGTAATTCACCAGGTCGCTGTATGGTGCTGTCACATACAGATATTTCATGGCAAGCCCCAGATCGCGGTCACAATCTGCCAGCTTGCTGCAGATTGTTTGCAAAGGCTCTTTGTCATTTCCCAGCTTCTCTGTTAATTTCAAAAATTCTTCTTCGATTTTCTTCTGACTATTCTGAAGAAACATTTATTTATCCTCCACTTTCATAGTAAACGCCCTTTCACCAAAAAGCGGTTCTTTTTTGTGAAAGAGCGTTTCCCTAAACGTATCAGCAATAGCTGTTTAATACATTGCGGGCTTTTCGCACTTCCTGCTCACTTGTCCTGAAAATCTCAAATTCGCTTAAGGACGGTAATCCCATGTTTACGCCCTCTTTGCGGTATTGCATTTCGCTTTCCAGTACAATTTTGCCCGTCATATGGTAATCTGTAATTCCTGTTTTTTCATAAATAGAAGAAACCGCTTCTGCATTCACTCCGGCACCAGCCATAATGTGGATGCGTCCGGCACTTTTCTTTACAAGCTCTGCCAGAAGTGGTGTGCCTTCTACACAGTTGTTCTTCTGTCCAGATGTAAGAATCGTATTAATTCCAAGTGAAACCGCCTGCTCAAGAGCTTCCATTGGATCTTTGCACACATCAAAAGCCCGGTGCAAGGTTACAGACATCCCATCTGCTTCTTCCATAAGCATTTTCATGTGTTCCATATCCAGGGAACCATCCGGCTTCAGCATACCGATCACCACGCCCTGAGCTCCAAGTTCACGGAATCTTTTCACTTCTGCACGAATAATATTAAATTCATATTCTGTATAACAAAAATCACCAAATCGCGGACGGATCAGCGCATGGATCTTAATGTCGCTATGCTTCCGGATCTCGCGGTAAAGACTTTCGGAAGGAGTTGTTCCTCCAATTACCACGTTTCCGCAAAGCTCAATACGGTCTGCTCCGCCTTTCTGGGCAGCAAGTACAGATTCCACGGAATCTGCACATACCTCCAAAGTAAACTTACTCATGTTCTCTTTTCCTTTCGCATTACGATCCACTATCGCATTATTTCCCACAATCAGGTCAGAAGGGAAGGTAATTCTGCGTTACAGCGAACAGTAATCCATTTGCACAGCTTCATATATTCTAATATAGTGTTACCCCAAGGGAATCCAGCATATCCTGGACAGACTGATCCGGAACTTCATCCGTGATAATTCCATCCAGCTCATCAAGCTGTGCAAATTTATAAGATTCATTAAAATAGAATTTTTCCCGTTCCATCACAGCGTATTTATGACGGCTGCTCTCAATAGCAGCTTTCTTAGTCAGACCATCCTCCACTCCGAGCGTGGTAACCGTATGGTCCATCATATCTATTCCACAGCTTCCCATAAATGCCCGGTCGAAGCTGTACTTCCGGATCACCTGGATAGCTGCGGAACCAAGAAATCCATTTACCGTGGGATACATGATTCCACCGGTTCCAATTGCCGTGATCTTGGGATTTGCCGCAAGCAGCTGCAGGATATCGATCATGTTGCTTACAACTGTAAGCTGCATTTTTGACTTCGCAAGCAGCTTGGCAAGTTCAATATTGGTCGTGGAAATATCCAGGAAAATGGCTTCCCGCTCTTTGATCAGCGTCATTGCCTTGGCTGCGATCACCATCTTCCGGTCCACATGATAATTTCTTCTGTCAATAACATCTCTTTCCAGCGGGTAGTCCTGGGAAAGAATAGCGCCACCGTAAGTTCTTTTTAGTTTGCCAGCATTTTCAAGAGTTTTCAGATCTTTACGGATACAGTCCTCTGTAACCTGAAACATTTCGCTCAGTTCACGGACACGGACCTTTCCCTGTTCCCGAAGGACTTTCTCAATGGCTTGCTGCCGTTCTTCTATGAACATCCTTCTTCCTCCTCTTTCCTACTGCCTTTTTGCAAAAGTTTTATAAATCTATCTATTACTTCGTGCACTGGCTACAGGCAACAAAATGTCCTGGCTTCACCTCTACCAGCTTCGGCTGGCTCTTATGGCAGCCCTCCTGGCATACCGGACAACGGCTGCAGAACTTACACTCATCCCCAAGTCCGATCGGGTTCGGAAGAGTTCCCTCCAGCATGATTCTCTGACGGTTCTTCTCAATATCCGGATCCGGGATCGGAATCGCAGAAAGAAGTGCCTTGGTATATGGATGCATCGGATTTTCAAAAAGCTCTTCACTGTCAGCAAGCTCTACCAGAGAACCAAGATACATAACACCGATACGGTCACTGATATGCTTAACCATAGAAAGATCATGGGCAATAAACAGGTAGGTCAGTCCACGTTCTCTCTGAAGCTGCTCCAGAAGGTTGATTACCTGTGCCTGGATAGAAACGTCCAGTGCAGAAATCGGCTCATCACATACGATAAAGTCCGGATTTACTGCAAGCGCACGGGCGATACCAACACGCTGACGCTGTCCGCCGGAGAACTCATGAGGGAAACGGTCTGCATGCTCTGCCTGAAGACCAACTGTCTCAAGAAGTTCAATTACTTTTTTATTACGCTCTTTTTTGTTTGCAGCCAGGCCATGAGCATCAATTCCCTCAGCTACGATATCCAGGATCTTTCTTCGCGGATTCAGGGAAGCATATGGATCCTGGAAGATCATCTGCATTCTTCTGCAAAGCTCATGTCTCTGCTTAGAATCCAGGTTTTTGTCAATTTGGGTGCCATCGAAGGTTACGGTTCCTTCTGTGGGCTCGTAAAGGTGAATCACGGTTCTTCCAAATGTGGATTTACCACATCCGGATTCTCCAACCAGGCCAAGAGTCTCCCCTTTATAAATCTGAAGGGAAACGTCATCAACGGCTTTCAGGATTTTTTTATTTCCCACATCAAAGTATTTCTTCAGGTTCTTTACATCAAGAAGTACCTGCTTATCATTATTTTTCATCAGCCTTTACCTCCTGTGCCATTTCATCCAGCATCCAGCATGCTGATTTGTGATTCTTGCCGCACTCGGTATAATCCGGCATATATTCCTGGCAGACGATCATCGTCTCCTGGCATCTTGCTGCGAAAGGACATCCCTTCGGCGGATCCATCAGATCCGGAGGGGTTCCCGGAATCGCCTGAAGCTCGCCGCCTTTTTCGTGCGCCTTTGGAATGGAACGAAGAAGGCCTTTGGTATACTCGTGACACGGATTGTGGAAAATATCTGCCACATCACCGGTCTCAACCAGCTTACCACCGTACATAACTGCTACACGGTCTGCAATATTTGCCACAACACCAAGATTATGTGTGATGATGATAATGGATGTTTTGATCTTTTTCTGAAGGTCTCGCATCAGATCCAGGATCTGTGCCTGGATGGTTACGTCAAGTGCTGTCGTCGGCTCATCTGCGATCAGAACCTTCGGATCGCATGCAAGAGCAATCGCGATCACAACACGCTGTCTCATACCACCGGATAACTGGTGTGGATACTGATCATAACGTGCCTCCGGATTGGAGATTCCAACCAGGGAAAGAAGCTCGATGGCTCTTGCCTTACGGTCAGCCTTGCTCATATCCTTACGGTGCTCTTTCAGCATCTCTTCAATCTGTTTGCCGATTTTCATAGTCGGGTTCAGGGAGGTCATTGGGTCCTGGAAGATCATGGCGATCTCACTTCCTCTGACCTGCTGCATCTGACGCTCTGTATATTTGGTCAGGTCCTTGCCCTCAAACATTACACTTCCTTCTACTACTTTTCCGTTCTTAGGGAGGATTCCCATAACGCCCTTCATCGTAATGGATTTTCCGGAACCGGACTCTCCAACTACTGCAAGGGTCTCCTGCTCATTCAGGTAAAAATCCACGCCACGCACTGCCTGTACAACGCCTTTGTGCGTCTTGATGTGGACCGTAAGATTCTTAACTTCTAATATTTTTCCCATAGCTGTACCTACTTTCTCATCTGTGGATCAAGGGCATCACGAAGTCCGTCGCCCAGAATACTGAAACATACCATAATCAGTACGATAACGATAGCCGGGAAAATCAGTACATGTGGATAGTTACGCAGTACCTGATAACCACCATTGATCAATACTCCAAGGGAAGCCTGCGGCTCTGCCAGACCAATACCGATGAAGCTTAAGAACGCTTCCGTAAAGATGGCACTTGGGATTGTAAACATAACGTTGATTACGATAACGCTGACAGTATTCGGGATCAGATCCTTCATAATGATATTGAAGCTGCTGGTTCCAAGAACCTGGGATGCCAGTACGAATTCCTGGTTTTTCAGTTTCAGGATCTCGGCACGGACCAGTCTGGCCATGTTTACCCATCCGGTAATGGAGAGGGCGGCGATAATGGTTCCTACACCTGCCGGGAATGCCATCAGGAAAAGAATTACGATAATAAGGCTTGGAATACCTACCAGTACTTCGATAATACGCTGCATGATAGCGTCAACTTTGCCGCCGAAAAGAGCGGAAACAGCACCGTAAAGTACACCAACTACAAGGTCAAGGATCGCAGCTACCAATGCGATCATAAGGGAAATTCTGGTTCCCATCCAGGTACGGACCCAGAGGTCACGGCCAAACTGGTCAGCGCCGAAGATATGCGCTGCACTTGGAAGTCCATATACATTGTTATAATCAGTATCTCTGAATGAATATTTACTGAAGATCGGAGCAAAAATGGCAAGCAGGATAATTCCGATCAAAATAAATAATGCTACAACTGCTGCCTTGTTCTTTTTCAGACGGATCCATGCATCTGCCAGCATTGTGGAAGCAGGAGCTGCAATATGCTCTTTCTCGGAGGCTTCTACTTTCGCTTTCTGATACATGCTGCGGTCAATTTTTGATTTATCCACGATCAGCTCTCCTTTCCTTTGGCAAGACGGATTCTCGGATCAATAAGAGAATAAGCCAGGTCAACAAGTAATACAACCAGCATATAGAATGCTGCATAGAAAATCGTAATACCCATAATTACAGGGTAGTCGTTTGCTTTGATACAGTCTACGAAAAGACTTCCGATACCAGGGATACTGAAGATATTCTCTACAGCAAGGGAACCTGTCATAAGGTTTACTACGATAGGTCCAAGGATTGTTACAACCGGAAGAATGGAGTTACGGACTGCATGACGCATAAGAACCTTCATCTGACTGAGGCCTTTCGCTCTTGCAGTTACGATGTAATCCTGATCCAGTACATCCAGCATTTCGGTACGCATAAAACGTGCTACCATAGCTGTTGCACTGAACGAAAGCGCAATGGACGGCAGAACAGAACAATTCCATCCGGTCCAGAAACCAACCGGGAGAACGCCCCATTTCAGACCAATGTAATACTGGAGAAGAGCCGCAGCGACGAAGTTCGGCACCGAGACACCAAGCACTGCCAGTATCATGGTAAAATAATCAATTCCGCTATTGTGCTTCCAGGCAGCCAGGATTCCGAGAATCAGTCCGATTGCAAGTCCGATCAGTACTGCCTGGATACCAATCAGAGCAGATGGTCCAAGACGTCCTGTGATTACTTTAGAGACATCCTGGTTTACATAAGTAAAAGAAGTACCTAAATCTCCCTTCAGCATGTTCTTAATATATTTCACATACTGCATTGGAAGAGAATCATTTAATCCATACATTTCCAGCACACGTTCCTGCTGCTGAGGTGTCATGATACTAAAACGCTCAGCGTCAAAAGGTGTACCAGGAAGATTTTTCATCATGAAGAAGGTACAGGTCACGATTACCCACAAGGTAACCAGAATGTACCCCAATCGCTTTAATACATATTTCAGCATGACATCACCTTTTCTTTCTGTAAAAACAGACCGTATACCGATTGCTGTGACAGCCACTTCCGTATACGGTCCGTTACTTGTTTTCCTATGAGTCATCCAGGCCAGTCTCCACAAATGCCTCCTGCTGAAAACGCAGGATCAGGCTCTGGCAACACGGTCTGGCAATTTCAAGGAAATCTTACTTACAATTTACGATTATTCAAAAGAAGCAAATTTGAACTCAAGCGGAACACCGATCGGATGGCTGATCAGATTCTTGACATTGGATTTTGTCAGAACTGCGGAGCCTCTGTGGTATACCGGGGCTACAACTGCGTCTTCCTCAACCAGTTTCTTCTCAGCTTTGAGCATATCGTCAAGACGAACTGCATCATCTGTCTGAGTCTTAGCATCGGAAATCAGTGCATTGTAATCATCATCATTGTAGTTTCCACGGTATGGAGTACCATTTGTCCACAGGTCAAGGTATGTCATAGCATCATCATAGTCAGCGCCCCATGCAGTTACTGCGAACTGATAGTTATTTGCATCCATCAGCTCTCCACGTCCCTGTACAGTCTTAGTGTCGATCACTACGTTAAGTCCAAGTGTTGTAACAAGCTCACTCTGAATGAACGTTGCAACAGATTTGGAAACAGAGTCATCAGCTACAAGAAGAGTAACCTCTGAAGGTGCGCTTCCAAGCTCCTCAACAGCTTTGTCATAGTACTCTTTTGCCTGCTCCGGATCATATGGGGAAACATCTCCGTTCAGTTCACGGAATGTCTTCTCTCCGTCACCGCTCATGCCGTCTGCTACAAGACCAAATCCTGGTGCAGAACCATCAGCAAGGATGTTATCTGTAAGAGCGCTTCTGTTCATTGCAAGAGAAATAGCTTTTCTCATGTTTACATTGCTCATTACGTCATCTGTAAGGTTGAACTGTACATAGCTTGTACGGAAGTCGATCTCCTGGCTGAATTCAGGATCATCTTTGTATGCTGCTACGTTAGCAGAATCAAGCTTAACCTGGGAAAGCTCGCCAGCCTGGTATGCACTTAAAGCTGCTGCTGCATCTTTGATTACACGAACCTGTGCATCCTCGATTGCTACATTGTCTTTGTCCCAGTAGTTGTCATTCTTAGCGAAGGTAACACCTACAGCCGGATCGTAATCTGTGATTACATATGGTCCGCAGTAAAGCATGTTATCTGGAGAAAGAGCGAAGTTTGTGCCCTGCTCTTCGCAGAATGCTTCGTTAACCGGGAAGAACATATCCATTGTAGTAAGGTTCAGGAAATATGGTGTCGGGCTCTTCAGCTGAACTTCCAGTGTCTGGTCGTCAACTGCTTTTACGCCTACTTCAGAAGCCTCAACGCTTCCCTCATTGTACTCCTGACCGTTTACGATGTAGTCTGTCATAATGAAGCTGTAGCCGTTAGTTGCATCACTGCTCATCTGTTTCAGCCATGCGTATACGAAATCAGCTGCTGTTACAGGCTCACCATTGCTCCACTGGATTCCGTCTCTTAAGTGGAAGGTGTATGTAAGCTTGTCATCGGATACCTCATAAGTATCGCAAAGAGCCGGCTGAGGCTGGTTGTTCTCGTCCATACGGAACAGACCTTCTTCTGCCTGGTTCAGTACCAGGAATGCATTCTCTTCGGATGCTGCCCACGGTACAAGTGTCTTGATCTCGAAATCAGTAGCAACGCTGAGTGTCTCGCCCTCTGCGAATACTGCTGATGCGCCTGTAACGGTCATGGTGAGTGCCATGCCAAGTGCTACTGCTGCTTTCATCATTTTCATATTTTTTCTCCTTTCATAGTAAAAAAACATTTTCTATTCTGCAACATAGTCACGATGTAGTTTCATGCGCCTTTGCATAAATAAAAAATGTCCTTCTGCTCACTTTTTGATGAATTCAGTATAGCAAAGTGTTGTAGTGTTGTCAATTATTTTTTATTATTTATTATTACTTTCTATTATTTGGAATTGATTTTGGGGCAATTATGTATGCTTTTTGCACAAGTCATACATTAATATTCATAAAAAAAGACCAGGCACAACCGTTATTTTTGCTGTATCTGGTCTTTCTATATTTATATCCAATAGCGGAAGCTCTTCTGGTTCTGTATCGCCTGCTTTGGTAAATAATGGCCGCATTCTACGCGGCCAGCTGCATCAGTTTCTCATAAACCGCCTTTGCAAATACCACATGACCCGCTGCATTCATATGCTCCTGATCTGCATCACAGCATTTCACATAGGATGCCGCCCGCATAAATTCCACATGCTTCTCCCTGGCGATCCGCTCATATACCTTTTCCAGATCTTTGGATACCTGCACAGAATCCTGGGAAAATTCCTGGTCATAGCCCTCCTGCCATACTTTTTCTCCCAGATAAATAGGTGAGATCAGAAGCACCTTTGCATCTGGAGCATAAGCCTGGATCTGCTCCAAAAGACGGGCAATTCCTTTTCCGATCACTTCTGCGGATGCACCGAAAACAGTCTTGCAGTCATTTGTTCCCAGCATAAGGACTACAGTGTCTACGCCATCATGGGTTTCTAATAAGGTGGGCAAAAGTGCGGTTCCTCTGCGGCCATCCCGTAACGGATCCTCAAATATAGTGGTTCTGCCGCATAGCCCTTCTTCTATAATGCGGACATTTTCTTTATTTATCTTTTTTTCTTCTCCATGTGCTTTATCACTGGTTTTATCCACAGAGTCTATATTTTTCTCTGTTTCTTCCGCAATATCATATTTCTGGCTTTCCACATCAAACTTCTCCTGCAGAAGACTTGTCCACCTTTTTCCCCAGGGAAGACGTTTCTTACTCTCTCCGTCATATCCCCATGTATTCGAATCTCCAAAGCATAAAATCTGTTTCATCTGTATTATCTCCGTTATTCCTATCAATTAACTGTGTTTTATTTTCATTATTATAATACCAGTCTTCTGATTCAACGTCCAATACAGATAAATAATATCTGGTTATAGGATTTTCTTATAGCTATTGAATTTCCACCTCCTTCTTACTGATCAGCCCATTAGAAAGAGGATACCAGGTTTCCAGATAAACGTTTTCTTCCCCATCCTGCTGCAGATTCAGAAGCGTTCTGGCTGTTATTATTTTGCCATCCGGCTTCTCCTTGTGGGTTTCTTCTATAATATATGCCGTACCCGGCTCCACTTTTAACGTATCGGGGATAGCAGAAGGCTTATAAGCCACTTGCTTCAATACCTGGTTTGCATCATTCATCTGATAAAGAATAGTCCGCACCGGCTTGTACATGGAAGCAAACTGAATTGTCACAGTGCTGGTTTTCTTCTGGCTTTTTCCATTTTCCGTAAATACAGCTTCCCCAGAAAGTGTGGCAGCTATTGTATCTCCTTCCGTAGTCTCACTTCCATTGGAATAACCATTTCCGGACATTGCATAAATTTCTCCGTTTTCCTTTTGATATACCGGATTCACATAATAAATCTGTTCTGTTTCAGATGGAATCTGGTAAACCTTCCCCTTTACTTCCTGTTCTTCTCCTTCATCTGTGACATTATAATTCAAATAAGAATCGCAGATACTCTCCGAGCACAGATTTCCGACTGAAGTATTTCCATCCGCATCTCTGGTAACTGGCATCAGCATATATTCTCCTTTGATATTTCCAAAAGAAATTTTCCACTCAGACGAAGGCTTCCCCTCTCCTTTATCCACAGTTGCCATAAGTTTTCCCTCGTATCTCTCGTCACTCCCAATTGTAATGCTATCATTTCGCATAAGAGAAGAAGCGTGGTCATTAAGATATCCTTCCATATCATAAAGATCCAGATATTCTGAAGTGATAAATGCTCCGATCAGCTGATCGCCCTGTCCCTCTGTCCCTGCATCTGGAACTGCCAGAGTACATCCGCCGGAAAAACATGCCATAAGAATCATTGCAACTCCAGCCAGATATGTATGCCGCACTGATTTTCTATTCTTCATTTTCATCCTCCTCCAGATTTCCGTCAAACTTCAATATATCACCTACATCACACTGCAAATAGTAACAGATTCTGTTGATCGTATGGAATCGTACTCCTTTTGCCTTTCCGCTTCGAAGGACAGAAAGATTTGCCTCGGTAATATTTACCAGACGGCACAGTTCCTTGGACGTCATCCCACGTTCCTTCAGAACCTCTTCCAGGCATACCTTAATTGCCATAAATATTTTCCTTTCCCAAAGTAGAGCCGTTTGAAAAGCTTTCTGCAAAATATACCTCACAATGGGCGCAGATTGCTGAAACAGTTTTTGAGGACACTCTACATTTTTCAAATAAAAAGATCATTATCTGCTTTCAGCTTCTGCATTTCACGGATATATCTGGCAAACAACAGCACCGCCAGTACAAACGCCAGTGAAAATACCGGTATATTGACAGCATATTCCATCTGATAAAGCCGGTTCTGGAAAAAGAGCTGAAGCATGTTAAAACCGCCATCCAGACCAATCGTCACGATAAGCGTCCACATGCAGAATTTGCCCAGTTTCCCGGCAGTGTCTATGCATTCTTCCTGATACAGATCTTCTCTCATTGCTGCCAGAAGCATTCTCGCAAGAAAGACCACAATTATATTTAACACATACGGCACAATACGGACAATAAAATGAAGAAACAGGAACACATAAGTAACAGTCAGATTTGAAAAAGTGAAAAATCCCCCCTCCAGCTGCACTCCTGTATTTCCCTTCTGTACCGCTTCCAGACTCTGAAGCAGCCGTCCAAGCTCCTGGCCGAAGATCCCATACACCAGAATAATATTCACAGTGCCAAGAAGCAGCCACAAGCCTTTTTGAAGCTGACCGGTTCCCGCATTTTCATAATGAAGCAGCGCCCGGATGAGAAGATACCCCAAAAGTACAGAGTAAAAAGTGCTTCCCAGAGACCATTTGCCCGTTCCAGGAACTCCGCTGTTCAAAAGCCCAGGATTTATCATGTAATACATAAGAATAAAAAGAAACACACTTAAAAGAAAAAGCAGAAAATCAATTGGTTCTGATTTCTTTTTCCACTTCAGTAAAAACCAGACAATAGCCGGGATAAGGCTTATTACCAGATACAGAAGAATGGCTGCCCCATTTCCTACTGCACCGGAAAGCGACAATATTCTCAATCCGACGCCCATCTGCTCAAAAGGAAATGCAGCAATCGTAGTAAACAAAGCAGACGCACTTCGCTGTAAAATACAAAAAAGCACACAAGCCGCAGCTTCTACAGATAAAAGGGTGAAAAGATGCTTTTCTTTCATGAGGAAACCTCCTTTTGATAATGGACGTACTTTTATTTTCTGATTTTCCATGTGACAGAGCATGTTCTCAAAAAGCTTTCTGCATAATGTACGCCACAATTTGCAGAAATGTCCTTTAAATTATCGTAAAACAATAATTCTATAATTTTATTATAATTCAAAATTATCGTTTGTCAATAATTCTCATAAATAAAATAGTCGTCTTGGATTCTGCTCATCATCTAAGCAAAATTCCAAGGCGACTATTTTTTCTCTAAATACAACTTACAGAATACTCCGAAAAAGTTTCTGCTCCTCTCTTTCTACTGTATTCCGTTGACCTTCCCTACAACAATTTGCTGTCAATAATCTGATAATTTGCCCGGTGTATGTAAAGTGCCTTCCCGTCGATCATCAGCTTGGTCATCTTCGGTAAGTCTTCCGGAATCTCCCAGTACACATTATCTCCGGAAAATGCCGTAATCGGCTGCCCCAGCTGGGATTTGATTACCACGATCCGGGATTTCCCAAAGTAATTTTTGTATTTATTCACATAACGGGCAACTGCTGCACTATCTGTTATCCCAGAACTGCTGCTCTGGATTGCCTCTTCCGTAAAGTCCACCTCCGGGTTCAGGCCATCCTGCATAAAAATACAGGTGTCTCCACAGCTTTCAATTTCTTTTCCATCTATGGTGATGGTAATTACAGAAGAAAGGTCATATCCCTTGATTGCCTTTCCACTTTCATCATAACTGATAGTTTCTATTTTATTTCCAGTAATACTGATCTTCTTTCCTGTTGTCTCCAGAGTTTTGTTTCCATAATTATCGTAGGTATCAATGGTATAGCTGTTTCCTACCAGAGAGCCGTGAAGTTCATTGATCACGGAATCCAGTCCTCCTATCGAACAACCAGAAAGCAGAGCAGTTGCACTTATTAGCAGGGTTACACTTAGCAGCATAGCGGCTATCTTTTTCTTTCGCATACAAACTTCCTCCTGATAAATTTATAATCATACTACTTTAGCTTTGCTAATTGGCATTTCTGAGACATACAGATTGCAGGAATGTTGCAGGAATGTTTTTCAAACACGATCTACATTTCACTTTTTCCAGACATTTTTCAGATATCCAGCTTCCTGCCTCATGCATTTCCCAATATAATTTTAATCAGCGTTTTATCCAGCATCAATGTCCTGTTCCAGGGATTGATGATCACGCCGCTGATTTCTTCTTCTGATAATGCAGCCTCCAATACTTTCCCAATATCGCTCATAAAGGTAGACATCACACTCCCACTGCCTTTCAGTTCCTCATCAAAGCTGGTAAAAACAGCCCACCAGCTGTTTCCGTCTGTCGTTTTCACAGCCTGCAGCTTCATCTGTCCTGCCGCTGCATTTGGCTCAACTGCAATGATTACCTGCCCGTTTTCCCGCATTCTTCTTCGCACTACGGTTAAAGCGTGCGCCAGAAGCTCCTGAGTCGGCTGCTGTTGAAGTGCCAGAATGGCTTCCTCGATTCTCTCATTTCCAAGAAGCCCCTCGTCGATTTTATCGGAAGTCTTTTTCATATTTTTTTGATTATCCATAATTTTTCGTTTCATTCAGATTTTCTGAATTTTCTCCTTGATTTTGTTATATAGGGTTTGCTTGTCTTTCTCTATATTTTACCTTTGTCCATCATCCTTTTATCTATTTTGCCATCATGCATAATTTATGATATAATTTTCCCATTGATAGCGGCACGAACTTTTACCAAGGGAGGAATAAACGATGACGTACACAGTCGGTGAAATGGCGAAGCTGCTGGGTGTTCCCAGCTCCACTTTGCGTTACTATGATAAAGAAGGGCTTCTTCCCTTTGTGGAGCGCTCTTCCAGCGGAATCCGCATGTTTCACGAAAAGGATTATGAATGGCTGCAGATGATTGGCTGCCTGAAAAAAGCAGGCATGTCCCTTAAAGATATCCGGCAGTATATCCATCTCGCCATGGAAGGCGACAGCACCATTGAAGAAAGGCTCCAGCTTTTTTACCGCCAGAGGGAACTCCTCCAGGCACAGATGGAAGCACTTCAGCGTACTATGGATGTACTGGACTATAAATGCTGGTATTATGAAACCGCCAAAGAAGCAGGTACTGTCCAGATTCCCCAGTCTATGTCTGTGGATGAGCTTCCGCCACAGTTCCGTAAGGTAAAAAAAGATCTTGTAAAGGTACCGGTAGTCGATTAAGCTGGTGCCTTTTTCAAACAGGCTCTGGTCTGACCCACACGCCTTTTCCTTTAGCAGGCTTTCCTTTTATCAGCTCATCATAAATTTCCTTCTTATTTTCTCCATCTTACCATACTTTACATTTCTTATGCAATAAAAGATCATTCATATAGATTTTTTGTAACCTTTTCCCACTTTCATTTGTATTATTAGTGAAGGTACCGAAAATAAAGATGATCAATACTGCTGTTTTACCCGATTAAGCAGCAAAAGGAGTTCTCATGAGACAACCTGTACAATTACTGATGGAGCAGTACCAGAACAATCTCTATGCCGCAGCTTTTAACATCTGCCAGAACCAGATGGATGCAGAGGATGTTGTTCAGGAAACCTTTGTTCAGTATTACACCAGCAGAAAAGAATTTGAAAATGAGCAGCATATCCGTGCATGGCTCCTTCGCGTAGTAATCAATAAGGCAAAAAATATAACCCGGACTTTCTGGAAGAAAAATAAATGCTCCCTGGAAGACTACATGGAAACCCTCTCTTTTCCAGATACACAATCCAGGAATCTGTTTGAGGAAGTTATGAAGCTTCCGGACAAGTACCGTATTGTCATCCACTTATTTTATTACGAAGATTATTCCATACGGGAAATCGCCGGCATTCTGAAGCTTTCCGAAAGCAACGTGAAGGTACGTCTTTCCCGTGGAAGGGCTTTGCTGAAGGATTCATTAAAGGAGGAATGGGAAAATGACTAATCATGAAAAATATAAAAAAGCATTTTCAGCACTGCAGACCTCGAAGCGCTCATTCCAGGAGGTAGAAAATATGGCAAAATTACAGAAAAGAACAAAAATAAAAACAGCCGCTGCGGTAATCGCATGCTGCATTATCCTTGGCGGTACCGGTACCGCATATGCCGCAAATGTGGGCGGAATCCAACGCACCATCCAGCTTTGGATCCATGGCGACCAGACTACCGCTACACTTGATTTTTCCGATGACGGAACTTATAGCATGGAATACTATGATGAAGATGGAAATCTGAAGCAGTCTGATGGCGGTGGTGTTGCCATTAACCCAGACGGAACCCAACGGCCTCTGACCGCCGAAGAACTTATGGAAGAAATGGATTCCCCTGAAGTAGAATATGAAGACGACGGCAGCGTGTGGGTTTATTATCACAACCAGAGCATAGAAATTACAGATAAATTTAATGAACAGAATATCTGCTTCGTCAAAATCGATGATGGAAACAAACCTCTGTATCTCACTGTGAAATACCATAATGGATACAGTTATTCCAGTGATAAATATGTGGAGCCGGATGAGTTTAACTAAATGGATATTTCAGCGGATATAGTCTCACCATAAAGTGAGACTATGAGAAAAAAGCTACACATTAGATTCTTCTATGACGCCATAAGTCAATCTGCTATAACAAAATACGGAAACAGCAGCCAGGGATAGAATACCTGGCTGCTGCAATTTTAATCCTATTATAACCGTTCATAGTCAACCTCCAAAATGCTTCGCCTTTCGTTGGTCTGAACAGTTACATTATAGTGCTTAGATGATTTCAATCTGGCAAGCCTTCATAGCTTCCAGTGCCAGCTCATGGCTTTTGGGAGTTACACCTGCGCAGCAGTTCGCGTCCACAAGAATCGGCACTTCTGGCAGAAATGCTTTCAGAAGCATCGCATTGGAAATGACACAGATATCAGTACACAAACCAACCAGTGTAATACTGTCAATGGTCTCTGTTTTGTTGAATTCCTTCAGGACTTTTCCCAGAGTTTCGCTTCCAAAGGTTGGCTTATCAATAGGGCCTGACTCCAGAAGCTCGGCGATTTCCTCACGGATCTCCCAGCCATAAGTTCCTCGGATGCAGTGTTCCACTGGCAGCTTCCTGCCCTCCTGCGTCTGAAGATAATCTCCACCATGTGTATCTCTGGTCGCAAGCACAAGACCATTGAAATTCTTCACTCGGTCCACCACATTTGGCACGATTGCCTCTGCTTCCGGTGTGCCAAGTGCTCCGTCAATAAAATCATTCTGCATATCGATCACAACTAAAATATCCATCTTTTTCTCCTGTTAAATCCTAGAGCGTGTTTAAAATCATTTTTCTAAATCCCCGTTATTCTTTTTGAAACAACTACCCTTGCCGGGCGGTACAACTTTTCCCCAAAGAAATATCCATTCTGTACCACACGGACAACCAAATCTTCCTCAACCGCATCTGTCTCCTCGATATGTACCGCTTCATGAATATGGGGATCAAACCCAAGCCCATTCGACTCGATTGGTGTGATATTCAGTTTATATAAATTATCCCGCAATTTTGTACATAAACGTGTCAGAAGTAATTTTTCGTTTAGATATTCCATGCGTTTTGTGGTTCTTTCGGCTCCTGTCAATCCGTATTCCACATTGTCTTTCACAGACAATATTTTCTCAATAAACGCAGCAACGCTTATCTTTGTATTCCCAGGATTACATTCTTTTAGTACTTCCTGCACCTGCCTGACAATCATTTGAATTCCCTTTCCGATTGCAGAATCCATGTCCATCTCTTCTGCTCTTTCTGCCTCCTGGCAGAATGCTTCTGCCGCACACTGTACCTCTCGTATAATCTGTGATGGCACATATGCTGTTGTGATTGGAATGGGATTTATTTTCACTTTCGCGTATTGGTTCAGATCAAGCGCCACCTTTTTTCCTTCTGCCTGAAAGATCAAAGTAAGCGAAGTACTTGCGAATCCTATTTCTGTCCATACTTCAAACTGCCTGGTATTCTCTGGAAATTCCCGGAAGATCTTTTCGGTATCCCATTGCCGAATAAGTTCTTTTGAATGATTGCTCCCTAAATATAAATTCAATAGTTTCTTACGGATTCCCGATTCCAATGAAATATTAACAAGCTTGGTTCCTAGCGCAATATTCTCTGGCTTCTCACTCAGCCATGTTAATGGACAACCTTTTTCTCCCTGTCTTGTTACAATTTCCAGTCCTATCTTCCATGGGAAAATTGGACATGGCAGAATTCGCCTTGGGGTTTCGCCTATAAGATAGGTTCCCTGGACTGCTGCTCCACTGGCTGCTGCCACAGCAAGCTCCTCATAATTATCGGATTCTCTTCCCAAATCTGTGCGCGATTTTGCATCACTCATATAGTAGTTCACCATATCTGGTGTTGCATCCGGCAGTGTATTTCCAAATGTATATTCCAGGCTCTCCAAAACATCATCTGCACATTCGGCAGTCAGATTCTGTCTCTCATGATTTGCTATCACACGCACCAGCATTCTCTGCTTCTGTGTCACTAAATATACCTTCGACAAGGCACAGGCTTCTACAACACTCATGGACCTTATCACTTGAAATCCCACATTCTCCATGGCTGTCTGCACATTTCTCCGGGTTACGATCTCCGGTACAGAAGTAGTCAGAACGCAGTACTTAATTTGTGCCAATGCCGTTTGGGCAAGATTTCTTTTCAATTCTTTCATCAGAGCAATGCAGTGATTTATTCCGGCATCTCCCAGTGTAGAATAGCTGCCACGATCATTTTCCTGCATAAATTCCAGCACGGAGTTCAGGTTAACATCATCATGCAATTTTGTGTAAACAACTGCACGGCTGCCAGTAAGAATTTCATCAAATTCATCCAAAACATAGTATGCCGGAATACTGATAACCGGTCTTGTTTTTCCATTCATAAATATCCGTACATGGAGAACTTCCGTATCCAAATAGACTCCAAGCACCTCATTAGGAGGTAAAGGAATCTCCTCAGCATTATATTCTCTGGATTTTTTCAGAACCTCTTCTGCGTATGCGGCTCTCCATATTTTTCCCACAGTATGATCCATTTTTTTCCTCTTAGAGCTCTTTTTATACTCAGATTAGCATGTATCTATAGAAATGTCAAAAATTTATTTGTTTATAGACGCATCCATATCTTCAATCACCTGCATTGCCCGTCTAAGATAGTTCAACGACACTTTCTGCTTCAAAATATTTGTTAAACTGGAAATCAGCTTATTCCCTTATCATTCTGTAGAATGTTCCAGTACCAATTCCGGTTGTCAATTCATATGCCTGACCATCAATTCTGAACCCTGCTTTTTCGTAACATTTTATTGCTCTTTCATTCCATGTACGGACTTCCAAGTACAGCGGCTTATCAGGATATAACGTTTTGGAAATTTCATAAGTAATCAGCAACATCCGCTGACCATAATGTTTACCACACAGCTCAGGATTTACTCCAATTCCAATAAATACCTCTTCTTTTTCCTCCAATATATTAACAAAGCCTACCAATATACTTTCATCCCAAAAACCATAATAATTCTTTTCATGTTTGGGATTCATGAATCCAATCTGTAGAACTTTCATTTCTTCATAATCAGGGAGATTATATAAAGCATATTCTCCGCCATATTTCCATGCACATATTTGCCGCTTTGATTTTTCTGATAAATTTCTATATACCAATTCATTCATACCCTTTTCCCTATCAAAAACACCTAAATATATGTTTTCATTTTACCATGTTCTATCCCCAAAAGCTATTCTCAAATTACCAAAGAGCAACAACAGAAAAGCAACAGAAAAACCCCGGAAACCTTACGGTTCCGGGGCATCTTACGCTTGGACACACGGTATCTTACGATACCAAATTTATATAGTTATCTGTAGTCAGTGATTACTCGATAACTGTAGCAACACGTCCTGATCCAACAGTACGTTCACCTTCACGTTTATGAGTTTCTTAAAATCTCATTATTTTCTGTAATTTTTCGTGTCCTTATTGTCCTGTATTACGGATTTTCTGCGTTATATTTTTATTCTCTTTACTTTTTAGTATCAAAATGGTATCACAGCTCCATTTTTATGCACAGACAACTTCCGGTTGCGGATTCCTGTCCTGACTGTTATAATCGAAACATGGGTGCTACCATAACGGTAGGCGGTTAGTCCTTCAACAGAGGGACTGTGACCCTCTGATTACATAGAAACCCGAAAGGGAATCCACTGGAAAGGAGGGCTAAGCCATGAGTATTGTTGACTTCATAGCTGTGGTAAGCTTCGGCTTAACCTGCTTTGGTCTTGGATATACCTTTGGCAAGGATAATAATAAGCCACAAAAATAGCCGCCCCGGTCTGGTAAACTAGGCGGCAATTTTTGCTAAACATTTATCGGACTAACCGTCTATCGGTAGCACTCTTTTTCTATAATCATATTATCACGCATCTATGAAAATGTCAAAATTTTTCTTTGCTTATGGACGCATCCATATCTTCAAGAATCTGCATTGCCTTTTCTGCCTCGTCCGTTTCCACAAACACATCCACACCATATATCCCAAATCCAGACATACCATGCATAGCAACATTGGCACTCGCTTCCTGTGAAAAAGCAGTAATTCCATGTTCTTTTAATAGTTCTATAATCTTTCCTGCTTCTACTATGTCTTTAGCATTGTAGATTTTTGTACAACTTGTCATTGTTTTTAAATTCTTTCTCTCTTTAACAACATTTCGTCGTCCATTCTGGTTAAAATATGATAATACTCTAAGAACAATAAATGCTACAATTGTAATTCCTCCTAAAAAGAACAAAGCAAAATGTATCGTTTGCTTTTCACTTGCCCCCATTCTTCTCAGGCAAATACCATAAAATACTGAGAAAATTCCTGCACAGATTACGCTGGTAAGAAAATCTCTCCATAATGCTTCTCTGGCAGATAAACCTTTATCCCAGATACCATTATGTACCATGATAAACGCATATACAATTCCACCTACCAGGGCAATAAACGTTTCTCCTAATACAAATCGAAGGTTTACTGTCAATAAAAGTTGTATGATAATAACTCCGACACTAATCAGGAACATAGATGCAAAAGCAAGATTTCCAGCTTTTAAAGCTTTTTGTTTTACCCAATTTTCATAATCAGCTACCCTGTCTAATGTTTCTTTCATCTCTTTATTCATAGTCTGGCTCCTTTCTCCATCCAGGAGCTCTTTCATTTCAATTTCGTAATATTCAGCAATTTCAACAAGCATACTGAGATCCGGCATATTTGTCCCTGTTTCCCATCTGGAAACTGTTCTTGCAGATACTCCCAATACCTCAGCAAGCTGTTCTTGTGTAAGATTTTTCTCTTTACGACATTGTTTTAAAAAAGCTCCAATCTTTTTTGTATCCATGTCTTTACCTCTCTTTCACTTACAGCTTACCAACATATACCAAAATTACCACGACATAAAACGAGAATTCTCTAATTTTCCACCAGACATTGCCTGTCTAAGATGATCAAAAACACCTTTACTCTGATATTTTTCAGTCGAGTAGACTAAGACCTCTCAATCTTAGCCCCTCACAGATCCGTACGTGCGGCTTTCCCGCATACGGCTCCTCATAGTAACATTCACTTTAATATAAGCAATAGTACGTTTTAGGCTTTGCTAATGGATAATACTTGAGCATTTCCACAAATCCATTCCATGTGTATGCCCGTCTACAACCTCTCCGATTCATGGCTTTAAACAGAAACTGCTGAACTCTATGTAAAAATGTTGTTATCTTTCGGAAATTCCATGTAACACCATAGTACCGATAGTGTCCGATTAGCTTAACATTCAATTCCTTGATTATCTCTCGCATCGGTCGATTTCGATTATCATAAATCCAATTCTTATAGGCTCTGACCTTTTGCTCAAACTTCTTTCTTGAAGTCTGTACTTTTGGTGCGAAACCTCCTTTTCGGTTTTTGCTACAGTAGAAAGTAAATCCCAGAAAGTCAAATGTTTCCGGTTTATGTTCTCCTCTTTCCCTGCGATTCTGCTCTGCAAATCTTCCAAATTCAATCAGTCTGCTTTTACTACTCTCAAGTTCCAGACCAAACTTTTCCATTCGTTCTTTTAACTCTTTATAGTATCTTTCAGCTTCTGACTTATATTGAAATCCTGCAGCAAAATCATCCGCAAAGTTGACAAGAAAACACTCTCCCTGCATTTCCTTCTTCACTACAAGTTTGAACCACAGCGTCAGCACATGATGCATGTATATATTCGCAAGCATCGGACTCATTACGGAGCCTTGTGCCGAACCTTCCTCTGTTGGTTCAAATTTACCTTGTTCCATTATTCCTGCTTTAAGATATTTGCGTATCAGCCACAGTAAGTTCTTATCTTGTATGTTCCATTCGAGGAACTTCATCATCCACTCATGGTCAATATGGTCGAAGAACCCTTTGATGTCAGCATCTACGATATAGCTGATTTTCCCATAACTTATCCGCTGATATACCTCTTTTATTGCTTCGTGACAACCTCTGTTCGGTCTGAATCCATACATACAGTTTAGGAATCTTGGCTCATAAATAGCACCCAATATTTTCTTCACTGCCATTTGTACAATCTTATCCTCATAAGAAGCTATCCCTAATGGTCTTTTCTTTCCATTTGCTTTAGGAATATATACCCTCAGCGATGGAAGTGGCTTAAAGGATTTATTTTTCAGCCTTTGTACTAAATCCTTGATATTTCTATCAAGGTTCTTCCCATACTCATCTTTGGTGACCTTGTCAATTCCGACTGCTTTGCTCCCATCTAATTCCTTATGACATTGCTTTAGCATATCTTCATTTATCAAGTGGTACACTGATGTAAATATAGGATGTTTTGATGTTGCCGATATCTCAGCTATTCTTACTAATTTCGTTTCCATTATTTTCTCCGTCCCTGAGTACGGATAATGTGTCCTCAGTAAGACCTTTACTATGCAATCCCCTTCCCTCTATCGGTATTACCCGGTTTCTACAGTACTATGAGATTGTCCGACTACCTGCCATTCATTTGAAGTCCTCCGTTTTCAGTTGTGACTTCATACTCTTTTTCGAGAAACGGTAGGTTCTCCCCAGTTGATGTGTATTCACAATGTAAAACATGATTGGTTCTCTGACTCCGCAGTGCCACATAATACTCGCCATATCGTATTACATGATATTGTCTTCCGCACCAGTTAAGACGTCGACCGACTGAAGTTAACGTTTCGAAGCTCAATCACTATTCAACCCTGCTTTCTTGCTGTCTACGCTTGTCAAATGCTGTTACCGACATCATCCCAAGACTCGCTATTATCTGGTTGGCTAGACCTTGGATAAACCGGATTCCCGCCAGCTTGACTACACACCCTTAGCTGGGCGCACAACTGGAATTTGTCTATTTCTCCATAATATAATTTGTTAGCAATATTCCATTTCTAATAACTGTCTGTTCCTGGATAACGCTATATCCTCGATGTTCAAAGAATGCTCTGGCAGTAATAGACGAATGGGTAGTAATCTTCCTTCCGCCCACCGAATATTCCAGTTCATCACAAATTGCAGATGCAATTCCTTCACCTTGGTGGTCTTGATGAACAAACAATCTATCCAAGTAGCCGGAGTCATCAATATCACCGAAACCAATGATTTCATTATTCTCAACTGCGACTACCGTATGATGCTTTAATAATGATTCATCCCATTCTTTCAAATCCACTATACCGGTTGCCCAGACATCTAATTGTTCTTTTGTATAATCTTTGGCATTTACACTATGAACAGTATGATAAAACAACTCTGCCAAATGCCCACAGTCAGAAGTTCTGTACTTTCTAAGTCGCCTTTTATCCTCACAAATTTCGTTTTTACGCTTTCTTAATCGGATGCCTAATTACAGTTTTCCATTTCTCTGGAGCAACCCTTCTCGCATCAGACATATAAATCTCGTGGTGCAATCTATCTTTGTTAATATCGTTAATATACCCATTTTGTTCTAAATAAGTATCCATAAGAGCAACGGTGGCCGGCTCATCATCAAAAGAACCTATATGCATAATTTGAACGCATAATCCTTCATCAATCGTAAGATACTCTGCTGACGAACAATCGAGTTTTTTCTTTTTCGTTGCTGTTTCTACCGCCCAGTCAAAATCGGCTTTAGAAATGAAATCAGGCAAACGAATAACAGAAATCCAGTTAAAAGCAGATTTATTTGTATAATCTACATCCTCGACATCATCCTGCCACCAAAAACCTTCCAATGGAGGAACAACATATTCAAAGAAACCTTCTATTTTATAATCGGTCTTGTAACTCATTTTTAATGTGTATGCAACAGCATATAGAACACTGATTGCCTGCTGATATGCACCGCCTTCTTCATTCGGATTGCCTTTACCTCTGACCGCAATATAATTAGCCTTCGGGACATTTACAATCTCTGGTTTTTTCTTCGGCATATAAAATTCTTTATACTCTTTCTTAAAATCAAAAGCCATAACTACCTCCGTCAAATTCCGATTTGTTTCTTACATTCTATCACATTCTGCCTCAAAACTCTATTCTTAGATTGCCAAAGAGGCTGTCGGGAAATAGATAATTCCCGACAGCCCCTATCTTACGCTTGGACACAATGTACCTTGCGGTACTCTATATTTATATTAAGATGTTATGCTAAAATTACTCGATAACTGTAGCAACACGTCCTGATCCAACAGTACGTCCACCTTCACAGATTTAAGAAGGTTTTTATTCCGTCATTTTTCCTTTATTTACACTATTTTGGGCATACATTTTTGGGTGGAAAAAGCTCTATAAAATTATGTTTTTTCAAAATTATAGGGTCAAAACAAGGTCAGCCATTCTTCTCTCAATCTATATACTTCAGTCCCTACCAGTACATTTCCACATACTCTGCTGCATCTTTTTCAGATACAGAAAAGTCTTTCATTATACTCTGAACAACATCGCTCTTACTCATGTTGAATCTTTTGCAAACCTTAATATTAGCAGAGATTCCTTCTCTGATTCCTTCCTGCCTACCCCTTTCGACGCCCTCGTTTACCAGTTCTTCTAATGCACTGCACATATTGATCTGACCTCCTCTTCTTTCTGATTGCAAAGCATGGTCAATTAGTTTCTGTGATTCTGTAATTGCTCCAATTACAACTCCAAGTTCTGCCGAGATCTCTTGATTTTTATACAAGGTATTTATTTTTTCAAAATCACGTTCATAGATAGCCCGGCTCACATCAAATACAACATTTACATCTGAGTTTCTAAAGTGTAAGAATCCGCTCTTTCTTAATTGCAGCAAATTCATCTTATAATCAGATATAAAGGGGTTTAGCTTTTCTGGTATCTCTAACATATCGCTCAGACAAAATGGACCATCCCATTCGTTTTCACCATAGTACACACATAAACTTACTACAGGATGAAGACGATCCGTTTTCTTGAAATTGGAAAAAAATTCATCCGATGATTGAAAATCCTTATCCATCTTATTCCGGGCTGCAATTTCATTATATTCTTTTAAATAGGAAAGAGAATCTCCCAGCATATGTCTGAGCGGCATCGCATAATGAATTTTAGCCTGATTTTCTAATCCCCAGAGTACAAAATCAACTCCATAAGCTGTTTTCTTTACTACATCCAGTACTTTCTGGACTGTCTCAGCATGTCCATTAAATTTTATCAACGATGAAACATCTGTATCTACTTCCGAAAGATCAGCAGGATTTAATACCTGTGCTCCATCAAACAGAGCTGCATTAAATAAATCCGCAAAATGAGCGTTATCTTTCCAAAAGTTCTTTAGTATGGTATCCGGTTTTACTTTATTTTTTTCCAAGTTTAAAACACCTCCCACACATTTTCTATAATCAATATACCATATCCCAATCTATATTTCCATAATCAGTTCTTAAACGAGTAAAAAATACGGAGACTAAAGCCTGAACAACGCCAACTGTTAGAGGCATTTTTACACTCTCTTTTTACTGAAACAAAATAAGCAGACTTACATGATATGTGTTTTCATGTAAGCCTGCTTTTTAATTTAGAGCCAAAGTAGAACCAGAACTATTCACTTTTATAAAAAGCGAACTTTTCCTCTTGCGAATTATCTTTCTACCCTCTCACAAAATATAATACTTTTGTTTTATTCATATAACAGAAAAACCCCAGAAACACAAGGTTTCTGGGGTATCTTACGCTTGGACACACGGTATCTTACGATACCAAATTTATATATACTCCGCAGTGCACCTCGATTCCGCTTCGCTTCATCTCGGTCGGGCATTCGCCCTATAAATTCTCCAAATAATATCCTTGTGTGAGCAAGCTCCCACCGAATATTATTCTACGAATTTGCACTGCTCATTGTTAATCGAAGATTACTCGATAACTGTAGCAACACGTCCTGATCCTACAGTACGTCCACCTTCACGGATAGCGAATGTAAGACCCTGGCTCATAGCGATTGGGTGGATCAGTTCGATTGTCATCTCGATGTTATCTCCAGGCATGCACATCTCTGTTCCTTCTGGAAGGTTGATAACACCTGTAACGTCTGTTGTTCTGAAGTAGAACTGTGGACGATAATTGTTGAAGAATGGTGTATGACGGCCACCCTCATCTTTTGTCAGAACGTAAACCTGAGCTGTGAATTTTGTATGGCATGTGATTGTTCCTGGTTTAGCAAGAACCTGTCCACGCTCGATCTCGTTTCTCTGAACACCACGAAGAAGTGCACCGATGTTATCACCAGCCTGAGCCTCATCAAGAAGTTTACGGAACATCTCGATACCAGTTACAACAACTTTACGAGTCTCTTCTTTGATACCAACGATCTCAACCTCATCAGATACGTGAAGAACACCAGCCTCTACTCTACCAGTAGCAACTGTTCCACGTCCTGTGATGGAAAATACGTCCTCTACAGGCATAACGAATGGTTTATCTGTGTCACGCTGTGGGTCTGGAATGTAGCTATCTACTGCATCCATAAGCTCCATGATCTTATCGCCCCACTCGCTGCTCGGATCCTCAAGAGCTTTAAGAGCAGATCCTCTGATTACCGGGATATCATCTCCTGGGAAGTCATACTCGGAAAGAAGCTCACGGATCTCCATCTCAACCAGCTCAAGAAGCTCGTCATCGTCAACCATATCACATTTGTTCATGAATACAACGATGTAAGGAACACCTACCTGACGGGAAAGAAGGATGTGCTCTTTTGTCTGAGCCATAACACCATCTGTAGCAGCAACAACAAGGATAGCACCATCCATCTGAGCTGCACCAGTGATCATGTTCTTAACGTAGTCAGCATGGCCTGGGCAGTCAACGTGTGCATAGTGTCTATGCTCTGTCTCATACTCAACGTGTGCTGTAGAGATTGTGATACCACGCTCTCTTTCCTCTGGAGCTTTATCAATGTTAGCGAAATCTGTAGCTACGTTACCAGCAACTCTCTCAGAAAGTACTTTTGTGATAGCTGCAGTTAAAGTTGTTTTACCATGGTCAACGTGTCCGATGGTACCAATGTTACAATGCGGTTTTGTTCTCTCAAACTTAGCCTTTGCCATTTTAAAATGTCCTCCTTGATTAGTTGGCTCATTCTCTATTAAAATAGAGCGCCATATCGGTTTTAAACTTGCTATCCTTGATTATATTGCAAATCAAGGATATTTGCAAGCTTTTTATTGTTTTATATGAAATCCTAATTCAACTTGTAGTTAAATCAGTCTTTCTTTGCCAGAACTTTTTCCTGAACACTCTTTGGAACTGGCTCGTATTTCTCGAAGAACATGGAGTAGTTACCACGTCCCTGAGTTCTGGAACGAAGATCTGTTGCGTATCCGAACATTTCGGAAAGCGGAACATATCCACGGATCATCTTACCTCCGCCGACATCATCCATACCTTCGATACGACCACGACGGGAGTTGATATCACCGATAACATCACCCATGTAATCCTCTGGTGTGGTTACCTCAACCTTCATGATAGGCTCAAGAAGGATTGGAGCAGCCTTCTGCATAGCATCCTTGAATGCAAGAGAACCTGCAATGTGGAATGCCATCTCAGAAGAATCGACTTCATGATAAGATCCATCGTATACATTTGCATGTACACCAACAACCGGATATCCACCAAGGATACCAGCCTTCATAGCCTCTTCGATACCTTCTCCTACAGCCGGGATATATTCCTTCGGAATAGCACCGCCGACAACAGTAGACTCAAACTTGTACAGTTCTTCGCCGTTGGCATCCATAGGCTCGAATTTAACTTTACAGTGACCATACTGTCCACGACCACCAGACTGTTTAGCATACTTGCTGTCTACATCAACAGGTTTGGTGATTGTCTCTTTGTAAGCTACCTGAGGAGCACCAACGTTAGCCTCTACGTGGAACTCACGAAGAAGACGGTCAACTATGATCTCAAGGTGAAGTTCACCCATACCAGCGATAATGGTCTGTCCTGTTTCCTGATCTGTATGTGCACGGAAGGTCGGGTCCTCTTCTGCAAGTTTTGCAAGAGCTTCCCCCAGTTTGCCCTGTCCTGCTTTTGTCTTAGGCTCGATAGCCAGCTCGATAACTGGTTCCGGGAACTCCATGGACTCAAGGATTACCGGATGCTGCTCGTCACAGATTGTATCACCAGTTGTGGTGAATTTGAATCCGATAGCTGCAGCGATATCACCGGAGTAAACCTTATCCAGCTCCATACGCTTGTTAGCATGCATCTGAAGGATACGGCCAACACGCTCTTTTTTGCCCTTTGTAGAGTTATATACATAAGATCCGGAATTCATTGTTCCTGAATATACACGGAAATATGCAAGTTTTCCAACGAATGGGTCTGTCATGATCTTGAATGCCAGAGCGGAGAACGGCTCTTCATCAGAAGAATGTCTCACAGTCGGGTTTCCATCCATGTCAACACCATCGATTGGCGGGATATCTGTTGGAGCAGGCATGTACTCCAGGATAGCGTCCAGAAGTTTCTGAACACCTTTGTTTCTATATGCAGAACCGCAGCATACCGGAACAGCTGTACACTCGCATGTACCTTTTCTCAGGGCTGCTTTCAGTCTGTCTGTGCTTGGCTCTTCGCCCTCAAGATATTCCATCATGAGATCGTCGTCCAGCTCACAGATCTTCTCGATCAGTTCTGTATGATAAAGCTCAGCATCCTCTTTCATGTCTTCCGGGATATCGGTGATAGTGATATCATCCCCCTTCTCGTCATTGTAGATGTAAGCTTTCATTTCGAATAAGTCGATGATTCCTTTGAAGTCATCTTCTTTTCCGATTGGCAGCTGCAGGCAGATTGCGTTTTTACCAAGACGAGTCTTGATCTGCTCTACTGCGCCGTAGAAGTTTGCACCAAGGATGTCCATCTTATTGATGAATGCCATACGTGGTACATTGTAGGTATCAGCCTGACGCCAAACGTTCTCAGACTGTGGCTCAACACCACCCTTTGCACAGAATACGCCGACAGCGCCATCCAGTACACGAAGGGAACGCTCAACCTCAACAGTAAAGTCTACGTGGCCTGGTGTATCAATGATGTTGATACGATGCTCCAAAGCGCCTGGCTTCGGTTTGCAGTTCTCTTCCAGTGTCCAGTGACATGTTGTTGCAGCGGATGTGATTGTGATACCACGCTCCTGCTCCTGCTCCATCCAGTCCATGGTAGCAGTACCTTCATGTGTATCACCAATCTTGTAGTTGACACCTGTATAGTACAGAATTCGTTCTGTAAGAGTTGTCTTACCTGCATCGATATGAGCCATAATACCAATGTTTCTGGTTCTCTCGAGCGGGTATTCTCTACCTTCTTTTCCAGCCAATGGATTTTCCTCCTTGATTAGAAGCGATAGTGAGCAAATGCTTTATTTGCTTCAGCCATCTTGTGCATGTCTTCTTTCCTCTTTACAGATGCTCCGGTGTTATTGGCTGCATCCATAAGCTCGTTAGCCAGTTTCTCTTCCATGGTCTTCTCGCCTCTCTTGCGGGAGAACATGGTGATCCAGCGAAGAGCCAGAGCCTGACGTCTGTCAGCTCTTACCTCGATCGGAACCTGATAAGTAGCTCCACCGATACGTCTTGCTTTAACTTCAAGCTGAGGCATTACGTTGTTCATTGCCTCTTCAAATACTTCAATTGCTGGCTTGCCAGATTTTTCTTCCATTCTGGCGAATGCTCCGTAAACAATTTTCTGTGCAACACCTTTCTTACCGTCTAACATGATGTTATTGATAAGCTTTGTAACAACTTTATTGTTGTACATCGGGTCTGCCAGAACGTCTCTTTTCTGAGTATGTCCTTTACGTGGCACGTTACTTCCCTCCTTAATCATCCTGATTATCTCATCGGTACTCACGCAGTAAACTATTGCATGTTCGCACTGGTAATGGTCCTATATTTAACCCGCAACCGACAGGGTATATGGAATACCGTACAAATCTCTATAGTCTCCGCAGCAATACGGATGGATTATTTTTTAACTTTCGGTCTCTTAGCGCCGTATTTAGAACGGGCCTGTTTTCTGTTAGCAACACCTGCGGTATCAAGAGTACCTCTGATGATGTGGTATCTGGTACCTGGTAAGTCCTTAACCCTTCCTCCACGGATAAGAACAACGCTATGCTCCTGAAGGTTGTGACCTTCTCCTGGGATGTAGCTTGTTACTTCGATTCCGTTGGAAAGACGAACTCTGGCGATCTTTCTAAGAGCTGAGTTAGGCTTCTTAGGAGTAGCTGTTTTAACAGCTGTGCAAACGCCACGTTTCTGTGGTGCAGACTGCTCAACTGCTTTCTTTCTTAAAGAGTTATAAGTTCTCTGCAGAGCCGGAGCTGTAGATTTCTTAACAGCTGTCTGGCGTCCTTTTCTTACTAACTGGTTGAATGTTGGCATTCCATTTCACCTCCCGATTTATTTCTCCATAGATTCTTCTATGGGGTTTCCTTGCGGTTGCTATTATCTTAGTAAGCGCGGAAAAAAATGCCTTATTTCGCACGCTTTTTGATTATATCCTGTCTGCATATCTCTGTCAAGGTGTTTTTCTGTAATTTTTCCTTATTTTTTCAAGGTTTTTACAATTTATCACGGTGAATCAAAAAGATGTTTCTTCCTATTATAATGTACACAAATCATATAATGCACTGGAATCATACATTCACTGGAAAACCCAACTTTACATTGCATTCCCTTCCACACATTATTATAATAGATATAACTGTTCAGAGCTAAATGCGGAACATTTTGGACGTTGGCTCTGAACAGTTACCAAATAGACTCAGCTTTTCTAAATGCAACATAGAAAATTCAGGAGAATGTGTACATGCAATTTCAAAAAATACTTCATGATTTTCCGGCAGTTCTGGGGGTACTTGCCTCTTCTTTTTTCGTTCTGTCCGGCGTCACTTTTTCTCAGACACATACAATTTATGCCCAGGCTTCTGACAATTATTCAGAAGCATCCGCAGCCACGCACATAATAGGGATTGATCCAGGTCACCAGGGGCCAGGCGTAGACATGAGTGATCTGGAGCCTCTTGGTCCTGGTTCCACAGAAATGAAAGCGAAAGCCTCCACGGGCACAGAAGGTTCTTTTTCCGGTCTTCCTGAATATCAGCTGAATCTTGACGTTTCCCTGAAATTACAGAAGATGCTGGAGGATCGCGGGTATCAGACCATCCTTACACGTACAGATAACGATACAGCGATCAGCAATAAAGAACGCGCCGAATATGTAGCTGAACAAGGAGCTGAAATATATGTACGCATTCATGCCAATGGTGTGGATTCTTCCTCTGTTTCCGGCGCTCTTACTATTTGTCCGTCTGCTTCTAATCCATATGTTCCACAGCTCTTCGATGCGTCCAATAAGCTTTCCACATGCATTCTAAACTCTTATTGCGATGCAACCGGCTTTGAAAATCTGGGAATAACATATGCAGATAATATGACCGGTATCAACTGGAGCACTGTTCCTGTAACCATAATCGAAATGGGTTTCATGACCAATGAATCCGATGATCTGAAAATGTGCGATTCTGATTTTCAGGATACCATGGCTTCTGGAATCGCAGATGGAATTGATTCTTATTTTGCCGAAAACGATCCCGCATAACCTATGGTTTCCAGCTTGAATCAACAAGAGCAAACCTTTATTTTCCAAACTGAAAGGAGCCTTTATGAAAAATAAGAAAAAGAAACCAGCATCTTCTTATCTGTTGCTTTTTCTCAGCATAATTGCTGTGATCCTTATTATTATCATTCTTTATTTGTCTTTCCGGGAAAATGGCGTTTTTTCCAAAAATATCCTGTCAAAAAATAATTCTTCCTCCCAGCAACAGAATCCTACAGCCAGCGATGAAGCTGGATTTATATCTGGTGACGAAGGCACTGATACGGACACTTCCAATGAGGAATTTATTTCCGGCGATGAGCTTTTCGAAAAAGATCTTAAAGCAGGCGAAAGTATGGGGCCTGTACAAGTTCTTCCGGAACAAGAAGAGGCAACCGTTCCTTACCAGACACCAGAAGCGACATCTGAACCAGCAGGTCCTGCGCAGGCATCTGAGGCCGGCATAGAAGGGACAGATTCTTCCCACACAGCCGAAGCAGATTCAAAAGATGCTTCTGACTCTTCCCAGTCTGCTGATTCCCCAGGTACTCCTTCAAATACCCCTGCCGATAACGGAATGATCTCTCCTTCTCATGGAGATTCCGCTTTTGCCAACAAGTCTGATGAAAAAATGGATACACTGACAGCGCAGATCACTGTACAGCTTCCTGCCGGAAATGGCTCCTGGAGTGTTTACATCTGTGATCTTGCAGGCGGTTCGGAAGCCACCATTAACAATATTCCTATGCAGGCAGCCAGCCTGATCAAGCTGTTTATCATGGGGGCTGTATATGAGAACTATGACTCCCTTTCCCAGCAATATGGAGCCGATACCCTGAATTCTTATCTGACACCGATGATCACCGTCAGTGACAATGAGGCAGCCAACAGTCTGGTATCCTGTCTTGGCGGCGGAGACAGTGCAGCCGGCATGCAGAAGGTAAACAGCTTCTGCCAGGCTCATGGCTATACCAGTACCTCTATGGGCCGTCTTCTTCTTGCAAGCAATGAATTTGGAGATAATTACACTTCGGCATATGACTGTGGAAAATTTCTGAAAGAAATCTACCAGATTTGTTCCGGTACTGCTGCCACATCTGGGCTTTCCCATGCTGACGATATGTACGCTCTTCTGAAACAGCAGCAGAGAAATAATAAGATTCCAGCAGCCCTGCCAGAAGGAGTCAGTGTTGCGCATAAAACCGGCGAGCTTTCTGACGTAGAAAATGATGCCGGAATCCTTTATAATACCTCAGGACAAAATGATCTGGTTCTCTGCTTCCTTTCCCAGAATCTCTCCAGCGCAGGTGATGCCCAGAACACCATTGCCCGACTTAGCCGGAGTATTTATCTGTACTATAATGACTAAGACAGAAACATTTTCAAACAGCTTCTATTACAAGGAAGAATCCTGCCCGGCAGGGCTTTTTATGTAATAGGAGATTCCAACAGAATTTCCTATTGCATAAATAATAAAGCCATGATAGCAGTGAAGTACATATTCCCACTTGCTGAAATATGTACATTCCCTCTATCATGGCTTTTAAATTTCCGTAACCATTCAAATATCTTCCGATGTATCCGGATTACTCTGCTTTTCCCTTTTCTGTATTCTCCTCGTAGGACATTTCCCAGATTTCTGAGAAAACAGCCAGCGGACAATCTGTAAGAAGACACATGAGAAGGAAACACTCATATGGATTTACAATATAGATCTCGCTCATTCCACATTTTTTCAGAATCTGCTGTGCTTCCTCTATAAAATGATGATACCGGTCGTAAGGATCATCATCCTCCATCTCCTGAGACACGATAAAAAACTCCAACGTAAGCAAATCAAAACGCTCCACAGGGAATTTATGGTTCAAAATATTCGTAATCCTCTGTCTGCTGAATCTTTTCTGGCTGAAATGCTTCGCCAGAATGGAAGCTGACATTTTCTTCAGATTGCCCATCTTATTAATGGGAATACCATTACAGATTACTTTTTCCAGATCGGAAGGGGTAATATTCTCTGGCTTCCAGATCTTATTTCTGCCTTTCTCTTCCTCGTCCTTCTGGTACATTGCTGCAATAATCCTCTTTGCATGCTCCAGAAGACCCAGGAACTCCTGAAATGCCTGGCTTTTCTCATTCATAGGATCATCCCAGCCAGCTTTCAGACATGCCAGATATTTAAGAAGCTTCTCTTCTGTATCAATATTAAATTCCCCGCTGATCACTTCCTGGATTTTTTCTTTATCTGCAGCCGGCTCCATGGATTTGTATGCTTCTTTATACTCTTCCGCTTTGCTATATGGAAGCTGCTTCATATAACAATACCAGTAAATCACTTCTTCCGGATTATGGAAATCAAAATCCTGCTCTTTCAGCACTCTGGTAAGGAAATCCGACACATCCTCCGCACTCATACGAAGTCCGAATCCCAGCAGAAATACCGTCTCCCTTTTCACCGAAGCCTGGGTAAGCCAGTTATTCACAAGTGCCGGAAGCTTGGTTGAGGTCGGATTCATAGATTTCGGCGTATAGGTCTCCTTAAAAGAATCTACCGCAATATCCCTGAAAACCTCCTGCGGCACTTCTGCGAAAGGCTCCTCAATACCTGCCCGTTCATATATATACCGCTTCAGATGATCTCCAAAGGAAACCAGCTCCATTTCTTTATATAAATAGTGGAAAATTACATCCGCATCCTCATCTTCAAATCCATCCAGGCTGACAACCTGACGGAATCTCTGGGCAGCTCTTCTTGTAAACTCAAAATCTTTTACAGAGTCAAAAGCTACCGTCTGTTCAAAATCAAGATCCTGCATTCGGTTTCTCATCATAAATCACCTTCATTTATTCTCTTTTTGCCTGAGCCAGGTCCTAAGCGGGCGCCTGTCAGGCTTCACTTCACACATAATAATCGTTGTATTATCTCTGGCCCCTTTCTCCAACACCTTGTCACGAAGAAGTCTCACATTATCTTCGACAGGAATATCCATCTTCATAATCTCTTCGATTTCAGAATCTGTCAACATGTCCGTCACACCGTCAGAGCAAAGCAGATACCGTTCGCCTTCTACATAGGGAAACGTTTCTATGGCAGGCTCAAGCTCCATCTCTGTTTCTTCCACTCCAAGGAACTGGGTCAAAGGCGCTTTTCCAAACATATAGCTTTTCAGCACATGATCATTGGATATCTGGGAAAACTTTTCGCCAGACAGCTTGTAAATCCGGCTGTCTCCCAGATTACAAATAGCAGTCTTCTTTTTTCCAAAAGCGATCATGGCTGCCGTTGTTCCCATAGCAAAAATTCGTTGTTCCCGTTCATAGCTGCACACGGCCTGATTCATATCCCTGCAGGCTTCTGCAAGAAAACGCCCTGGTTCTTTACGGAGTATCCCCTTGTTTTCCTTAAAAAAACGGGATAATGTATCCGCAGCCAGCCAGGCTGCCATCTCGCCTTGGCTCTCCCCACCCATGCCGTCAAAAACAGCCAGTACCGGAAGACTTTCCCGCAGCCGGACTCCGGCACAGATTTCCTCTATTCCCTGGTTATCCGCCGGCAAAAGCCTGCCACAGCACCAGAAATTATCTTCATTATTTAGTCGCACTTTCCCTGTATGGCAGGTATAAGCATAGTTAATATGATATGTCATTCTATTCATCCAGCTGCTCCAATGCATTTTTCCAGTATTTCTCTCCACGCTTGGTATACTCTGTGCTGTCATTTTCTTTGTCATGGACAGTTCCGTCTGTATCGATCCAGCGGATCAGTTTCCCACGCTTATCATAATAATACAGTTCTTCTTTATTGCCAGTCCATACGTAGGCAAAAAACAACCGTTCATCCCAGTAATAGTATTCCTCGTACACTCCATCCTCCGAAGTCTCCGGATAGATCAATGCCTCCACCAGTTTCCCATTACTGTCGTAATAACGCAGGCGGTCTCCCTCCTTGCCAACTTCCTTACAGTCAGGCAGTTCGCTTACGATCGTATTCGCCTGTTCCTTAATTGTCTGGATCGCAGTGGAAAATTCATCGATCTGGGCAGTACTGTTATCATTGGCTTCCAGTGCCTCCATAAGCTTCCCGGAATTCTGGGCCTTACGGTCTTCATCATGGATCAGCTTCATGTAGCCCCCGATGATAATACATGCTGCCAAAGCTACAACTGTAAGGGACACTGTCCATGGAGAAATTCTCCTATCCTGATTCCAGTGTTCATTTTTCTCCCACTTCGAAACAGCAGACGAATTTCCGTAGGATTTTTCTTTTAAGTACTTTTCTTTTGAAGAGTTTTCCTTTAAAGATTTCGATTTCGAAACTTTTGCTTTCGAAGCATCTTCAGAGTCTACTCTGCTCCCCCTCGCAACCTCATCCCGTACTGCTTTCTCAATCTGTGGGGATTCTGCGATATGGGTTCTCTCCATATCGTCCTGCTCAGTCTCCTGCGGAGCATATCTTCTCTGGTCACGCTCAAGCTCACTGGAATTTGCAAGCTCCCACTGGGATTTCTCCCATTCTTTTGCCGCATTCACAGGTGCCAGCCGTAAGCTCTCCAGATCCCGGAGCATATCCTCCGGCTTCCTGTAACGCTTCTTCGGATCATATGCACAGGCTTTCAGGATAATATGGGCAAAAGCAGCACTTGCATTCGCCGGTGCGGGCAGCTTATCCCCCGCCATCCTTCGCGCCAGTGCATTCTCCTTATCCCGGTATGTAATCAGCTGCTTATCCAGGGAAAGAAATGGCAGCCTGTTCTGATTCATCAGTTTATACAATACGATTCCAAGGGAATAAATATCGATACTGCTGTCGTACTTCTCCCCCTTGTATATCTCAGGCGCCATATAGGAATAAGTGCCCTTCTTGGACATATTACTCATGGTATGCACCTGTTCCCTGGCAATTCCAAAGTCTCCCAGCTTAAAATCCCCAAATCTGGACACGAAAATATTCTCCGGCTTCACATCCCGGTGGATGATATTCAGCTTACGGCAATAGATCAGCGCCATTGCAAGATCGCAGCCAAGCTTGATCACTTCCTTCTCCGTGAGTTCTTTGCCTGTGCAGTAGTCCATAAAGCTGGTAAGATATTCCATTCTGATGGAAATGTCCCAGCCAATCTCATCTAGGTACTCCACTACCTTGAAATCCTCGAATGAGACCACATGGGAATTTCCGCAAAAATGCTCCATTGTATATATTTCCTGAATGCAGTCCTCTACCATATTCCGAAAATACTCCCTGGTAGACTGCTCATCATTCATCTCTGAACGTACGCTGTCCAGCTCCCCTTTATTACCTGGTATTGATATGATCTTGATCGCGGAGTAAAAAGAGCGGCCATGCTCTGTCCGCTTCGCTTTATATACTTTTCCAAAGGAGCCTTCCCCTATTTTTTCTACAAGTTCCCATTCTGGCCAGACGGAAACCGGAACATCTTTGTCCATACCCGTATGTTCCTCCTCCCCGAAAGAGTGTTTATAAAAATTATTATACAGGAATTCTATCACAAATGATAGTCCCGGCTGTATTTTCCCCTATCCATATTTTACCGCCAAAATCCCGGCGGCAATCCGGATTTTCAGGCTGCAGGCTTTCATTTATATAAACAGAGATATAAGCCAAAAGAATCCTGCCAGGCAGGATTCCCATCGCAATTCCAATCGTTATAACGCACACAGATTCACCAGGATTTCCGACACCTGTCGGATTTCCGGAATACTGCAGTATTCGCCGCAGCTATGCACCTGGTTCATAGAGGTTGCGATTACCAGCCCCTCAATTCCATGCTGGGCAAATACATTGTTGTCACTTCCCCCAAAGGTTTTCTCAAATTCTGCTGTAAGTCCTGCTTTTTCCACCGCCCTGCGGTAATTTTCAGCAGTTTTTCCACCAAGTGCTGTTTCATATGCAATGATATTCAGCTTTTCTTCCCATTTTAAAGCCGCTCCAATCCTTCCGGCTTCCTCCTTGAAAATCTGGTGATATTCATTCAGGATTTTCATTGCCTTTTCATGATTCAGGCTTCGGATTTCTCCTCCTATGGTACAGGATTCGGACACAATGTTGGTTCCTGTTCCACCGGAAAACAGACCTACATTAGCAGTCGTATTTTCATCAATCCTTCCCTGGGAAAGACGGGCGATTGCTTTAGCTGCTGCCTGGATACTGTTGATGCCTTTTTCCGGGTAAAATCCGGCGTGAGCTGCTTTTCCCTGCACAGTGGCTGAAAAAGAGATCAAAGTAGGCGCTGCATAAGCTGCTGCCCCGATTTTCCCACTAAGGTCCAATGCATATGCTTCTTTTGCGCGTACCTTACTATAATCAAAGGCATTGGCACCTTTGCAGTATAATTCTTCTCCGGTTGTGATAAGAATTTCAACAGTCCTGTGCGGAATCTTATATTCCATCAGATAAAGGACAGCTTCATAAATAGCTGTAACACCAGCCAGATCATCCGCCCCAAGAACAGTCGTTCCATCACTTGTGACGGTTCCATCCTGATGAAAAATGGCTTTCTTTCCTCTGGATGGTTCTACCGTATCCATGTGAACTCCGAAAAGAAGAGGTTCTGATCCAGCTTCACCTTCCAGCCTTGCAAAAAGATTTCCGGCATTAGAACCGGTTATCTCCTGAGTGTGATCTTCTTCAAGCTGGATTCCGATCTCTCCAAATAATTTTTTCAGGTGGTCTGCCATCTCACGTTCTTTTAGCGAAGGGGAATCAATAGATACCAGTTTACCAAATACTTCTGCTATTTTTTCATTCGTTCTCATATCAACTGCAAAAACAGCTGTATCACAAACAGCTGTTTTATCTCCTTTATATTTTTCCTGACTGTTCAAGCTGAATTTAAGCAGTCACATATTTCCTTTCGATTCCTTGGGTATCAGATCATATATTCCGGCTGAGCCATAATATTCATCTTACGGAAGAATTCCTGCGTTCTTGGATTCTGGGGATGTTCAAAGACTTCCTTCGGTGTTCCGTCCTCTACCACATGGCCTTTGTCCAGAAAAATCACTCTGTTTGACACGTGGCGGATAAAATTCATCTCATGGGATACCAGAAGCATGGTATATCCCTGAGCTGCAACTTTACGGATCACATCCAGTACCTCGCCTACCAGCTCTGGATCAAGTGCTGAGGTCGGCTCATCCAGAAGCAGGATCTGTGGCTTCATTGCAAGGGCTCGTGCCAGGGCCACACGCTGCTGCTGTCCACCGGAAAGATGTTTGGGATAATGATTTGCCCAGGGTGCCATTCCAACCAGCTTCAGCTGTTCTACTGCAATTTCACGTGCCTGCTCTTTCGGCATCTTTTTAACCACGATCAGCCCTTCCATTACGTTTTCAAGTGCTGTCTTTTTCTCGAAAAGATTGAATCTCTGAAATACCATTCCTGTATTCTGCCTTAAGTATAACAGATCTTTTGGTTTTTTTACAGAAAGATCGATGACTTTGTCCCCGATCGTCACAGTTCCTTTTTCCGGAGTCTCCAGACGGTTTACGTAGCGGAGAAGTGTAGATTTTCCTGTTCCGGAGGGACCAATGATTCCTACCACATCGCCTTCTTTGATTTCCAGGCTGATGTCATCCAGGACAACATTATCATTAAATTTTTTGGATAAATGATCAATTTTTATCATTTTTGTTATCCTCCTCTGCTACGTTTACCAGTTCTACCTGATCCGGAATACGGATCTTATTTTCAATAATGCGGATTCCCTGCTCAATGATCAGGGTTATTACCCAGTAAATAATTGCCAGGGATACATATACTTCGAAATAACGGTATGTTCTTCCTGCAATGATCTGGCCCTGTGCTGTAATTTCCACAACTGCACAGGTAAATGCCAGCGAAGTTCCTTTAATAATACTGATCAGGGAATTTCCAAGTGTGGGAAGGGCAACTTCAATGGCTTCCGGAAGAATGATCCGTCGCAATGCCTGTGCATATGTCATTCCCAGAGCATGCGCTGCTTCGATCTGTCCGTTATCTACTGACTGAAGTGCGGATCTGATGATTTCTGCCATAAAGCCAGCCTGATTAAGTCCCAATGCCACCATTGCATATGCAATTCCCGGAATGTCAGCAACTGCAAGATCCGTTCCAAATTTCTGGTTGATTACCTTAAAAAACATCGGGATTCCGAAGAATGCCACATACAGCTGCACGATTACAGGTGTTCCCCGAAGGAGAGAAATCAGAAGGTTGGTAATCTGTGTCAGCACTTTGATCTTTTTCATTTTAATGATCGCCATCACAAGTCCCAGAAGCAATCCAAGAAGCATGGAAAGCACAGCCAGCTCCAGGGTGATCGGTAATTTTTCCAGTAATTCCGGAATCGAAGTAAATACCAGTGATACGTCAAATAATTTTCCCATGATTTTTCTCCTGCAAGTTATATTTCTGTAAGAAAAACATATTGTAACTATTTCTAACCTTTTGTCTCTGCGTTATAAATATTTCTCAACCAGCACACATGTAAAACCCAGACTGATCGGAGATTTTTGCGCTTTTGGCAGATCCGGTTTAGTTTCTTTCTCTTCTTTATGATGCGTATCGTACACATCCGGGCTTACATCTGGATTCAGCTTGTATCCCACCTTCTCATAGAAACCAGCAGCACGGTCCTGGCTGTTGATCACAATGTGATTCACGCCATATTCTTTCAGCCAATTTTCGGCTTCCCCGATGAGGATTCTGCCGTAACCGCCTTTTTGTTTCTCTCTGACAACACAGACACGTTCGATCTTGCCGGTCTTCTCGTCAGGAAAAGCGATTCGGCAGCCAGCCACAGGCTTATGGTCTTCTACCAGAAGCACCGCCTGTAGCTCCTCTTCTTTTTCGTCATGTGAAAACTCGATCTCAATGGGAATGTTCTGTCCCACACAAAAGGCATCCGTCCTCACATAATCATAAGCTTTATATTTCCAGGCTTCTGCCCCTTTTTCAATACGGTAAATTTCCACCATGACGTTTCTCCTTCTAAATCTTAAGTTTATTCCATATTTTTTTAATGCAAAACTCTTCTGTTTTTCCGGTAAAAATCATTTCCGTGAATTAACATTTTTTCTCATTCTTAATTAATTGTCTCTTCGAAATATTTCTCATCCGGGCTTGTGTCTCTTCCCAGATATTTCTCGGTGATCTCAGCCAGTGTACCGTCCTCTTTCATCTCTTTGAGCACTGCATCCACATCATCACGGAGTGCTGCACCTTCCTCATTTTTTCCGAAGAGGAAGTAGGTATTATTCTGTGGGAAAAGGAAATCCTCTGTTTCCTCATCAATTGGATTTGCTACCAGCTGTCCCTCAAGTCCAAAGTTTGGAAGAAGGTTATCGATCAACGGACCATCATCAATGGCTACGTCTGTCTTTCCATCTACAATATTCTGATAACGAACCTGGAAATTGGTATTGTCATAGATGATTTCGATCTGATGATCCGGATTCTCCTTATTCCAGTTTTCCAGCGCATTGGCTGTAAGACTGCCTGCTGTCAGTTCAATCTTATAGCCTCTGTCAGCCAGATCCTGAAGAGATGTAAGAGGTTCATCATCTGCTCTCTGGATGTATTCGTTGAAGCTTGTTTTGTATGGGAAAGAGAAATAATAGGATTCTGCTCTCTCATCGGTGTATCCATAGTTGTTGATTGCAATATCATACTGGCCGCTGATCACTCCCTGAAGGGCATCTGCTGTATCGATCTGAAGCTCATACTGTGGAAGACGGTTAAAAATCTCATTCGCAATATCAATGTCCACGCCTGTAAGCTGATTGTCATCTCCTACATAAAAATAAGGAGCCAGGGAACCACTTGTAACACCTTTTATTACTGTTACATCTGAATCTGCAAATACGCTTACAACACCGCCTGTCAGACTTGCTGCCAGGATACCTGTCAACAAAGCAGCTGTGATTTTATTTAAATTTTTCATAATCGTTTTCCTCACTTTGATTTTATACTGTATATTTTTTATAAAAGACCCTTCAGTGGATTGATAGAAGCATCCACGGACAGGATTCCATTCTTCGGATTTCTGTCTTCCCATTTCGGTCTGTTCCAGATTGTCTTGGAAATCGGTCCGGCGTAATCTTCGTATGTCTCTCCTTCCGGATGACGAAGGAATACTTCATCTGGTGTTTTGCTTAATTTTCTTCTCTCACCATCTGTTGCCCAGACTTTTTCAAAATCTACTTTTAAAAGGATTCTGTCATTATATCCGCGGAAAAGAACTTCTCCAAGTTTCTTTCTCGGGCCATCCAGTGCCAATACCTGTGGATCACTTCCATGACGGAAAGCAGGGATCGCATAGAGCTCTCTTAAGTAACCCCAGATATTTTTGTAATCACGGATCGGCTTTTTCACCGGTCCTATGTTGTGGAAATAGCTTACATCCCAGCGTACCAGGGTAACATAAGCGCGGACATCGCTGTCTGTAATGTAATCTCCGAAGAGGAAACGGTTTGTCTCCAGCCTCTTGTCCAGTTTTTCAAGTGATTCATAAAAATCTTCATAAGCTTCATCATATGCCTCCGGTGACTGGCAAAACGCCATGCGGTAATGTCCATTGTTCACATGTGGGAACAGCCAGTCGTTAAATTCATCGATTTCCTTGCGGAATTTTTTCGGATAAAGGTCTGGCGCATCCTTTGGCTGGAATGGACGGAACTGAACTTCAATGTAATTCGTCAGCCGGTGATAATCATTGTTCACTGCTTTCTTTTCTTTGATGTCTACCAGTGTTGGGGTTGTGGCTCTTCCTTTGAAATCCGGGTTCGCTCTCTTATAAAACTCGCTGAGGAAATAAGCTCCTGTTTTCGGATCCTTAAATCCTGGCTGATCTCCAAATGCATGTCCATATTTGTTTGTCTCTCCGGAATGTGTCACCCTGGTATCTGAGATCACATCCTGAAGTCCCAGAAGATCCCTTACGATAATTGGTCTGTTTGACCAGTTACATCCGGTGGCCCAGTAGATTCCGTAGCGATTCGCCTCTGCCTTTAAATCTCCCTCTTCATCTCCAAAGGGCTGGATAAATGCATTTGGCTGTCTGATAAAAGCACCACGCTCGTCAATTTCTACTAAGGTTTCATTTGGTCTTGGATCAACTCCAACTTCCTTTGCAAACTGTTCCGCAAGTTCATCTGTATATTTTACTTCTTCTTTCACATCTTCTACTGCTGAAAAACTGCATCCACATCCACTCATTTTATTTTCCTCCGTGTATTCTGAATTTTCATTTTTATAAAAAGTAACTATTCAGAGCCAACCTCCAAAATGCTTTGCATTTCGTCGGTGTGGCGTATCCGCCAAATGGATTTTTGTGCAAAAGTGTTCATTCATGCAAGCATGATTCACCCTTTTGCACAAAAATCCGCTTGGCTCTGAACAGTTACAAAATGGGTAAAAAAATAACAGGCTCATATCCGGATACCTGCTTCAAAAAATTCTTTGTTCGTCTTATGGTATTAACGCATATGTATATAAAACTGATTTAATTTTATTCTTTCATCATGGAGACACAACAACAGCAACAACACATGGTCTCTTTCTTCATCTTTATGCTGCAACACATTTCCATTGTTCTAATTGATACTGTCATTCTGGTTTCTCCTTTCCTAGTAACTTGATATGTTTTATATGTTTCTCTTGATGTTGTTATTATAGAGCAGACTTTCGGAATATGCAACCCTTAATTGTGATTTTGGGGATTGCAGTTTCATAGAACTGGCTATAGGTATAAGCTATAGCAATTTTGGATTATATGTAGAAAATCTAAAAAAGCTCCCCCAAAGAAACATTTCGTCTCTCTGGGGGAGTCCCTATTTCATTTATGATTACGATTCTTCGCAACCATTTTTCTCTTATATCTGTCAATAGAAGATATTATTCTTCGCTATCGTCAGCGGAATCTTCGTCCTCGAATGTTTCCTCAGCATCCTCTGTCTCTTCCGGAGTCTCTTCATTCTCCAGCTCTTCAGATTCTTCTGCTACATCCAGAACTTCCTGGTCATCATCCATTTCTTCGAATTCGATTTCTTCTGGCTCCTCTGGCATTCCTGTATCAAGTTCTACATCACTGTAGCACTTCATACCTGTACCAGCCGGGATCAGTTTACCGATGATTACGTTCTCTTTCAGACCGATCAGATGGTCAACCTTACCCTTGATTGCAGCTTCTGTCAGAACCTTAGTGGTCTCCTGGAAGGAAGCGGCAGATAAGAAGGAATCTGTTGCAAGAGATGCCTTGGTGATACCAAGCATTCCCTGTTTACCAACAGCCGGACGTAATCCCTCTGCTTCCAGTTTCTCATTTACTTCCTCATACTCAAGGAAGTCAACAAGTGTTCCTGGCAGGAATTCGGAATCTCCGTTATCTTCGATACGGATCTTCTTCAGCATCTGGTGAACGATAACCTCGATATGCTTATCATTGATCTCAACACCCTGGAGACGGTATACACGCTGAACTTCACGGAGCATGTAATCCTGAACAGCACGGACACCTTTGATTCTAAGGATATCATGCGGGTTTACACTACCTTCTGTAAGTTCATCACCGGCTTCCATAACCTGGCCATCCATGATCTTGATACGGGAACCGTATGGGATCAGGTAGGTCTTGGAATCACCAGTCTCTGGATCTGTTACAATGATCTCTCTCTTCTTCTTGGTATCGTTGATCGTAGCGACACCTTTGATTTCAGTGATAACAGCAAGTCCTTTCGGCTTTCTTGCCTCGAAAAGCTCCTCGACACGAGGAAGACCCTGTGTGATATCTCCACCGGCAACACCACCAGTATGGAAAGTACGCATGGTCAGCTGTGTACCAGGCTCACCGATAGACTGTGCAGCGATGATACCGATAGACTCACCAACCTGTACCGGCTCACCAGTAGCCATGTTGGCACCATAACACTTCGCACACACACCAACCTTGCACTTACAGCTCAGGATGGTACGGATCTTAACCTGTTCTACAGCACCTCCGGTAATGTTATCCACGCCCTCTTTCATAATACGGGCAGCACGCTTCGGAGTGATCATATGGTTTGCTTTTACAAGGACTTCGCCCTCTTTATTCTTAATGGTCTCGCAGGAGAAACGGCCTGTGATACGATCCTGAAGGCTCTCAATCTCCTCCTTGCCATCCATAAAGCTCTTAACATACATACCGGAAATCTCTGCTCTGTTCTCACAGCAGTCCATCTCACGTACGATCAGATCCTGGGATACATCAACAAGACGTCTTGTCAGGTATCCGGAATCGGCTGTACGAAGAGCTGTATCGGAAAGTCCTTTACGTGCTCCATGCGCAGACATGAAGTATTCCAGTACGTCCAGACCTTCACGGAAGTTTGACTTAATAGGAAGCTCGATGGTATGTCCGGTTGTATCAGCCATCAATCCACGCATACCTGCAAGCTGTTTGATCTGCTTATCAGATCCACGGGCACCAGAGTCAGCCATCATGAAGATGTTGTTATACTTATCAAGTCCTGTCAGAAGTGCATGAGTAAGCTCATCATCAGTCTTCTTCCAGGTATCAACAACCTCTTTATAACGCTCTTCCTCAGTAATAAGACCACGTTTGTAGTTCTTGGTGATCTTATCTACAGTATCCTGTGCAGCCTTGATCATCTCAGGCTTCTGCGGCGGCACGGTCATATCAGAAATAGATACGGTCATGGCAGCTCTTGTAGAATACTTATAACCCATAGCCTTGATATCATCCAGAACCTCGGCTGTCTTTGTTGCTCCATGAGTATTGATTACTTTTTCAAGGATCTGTTTCAGCTGTTTCTTACCAACCAGGAAGTCAACCTCAAGAAGAAGCTCATTTCCAGGAACACTTCTGTCAACAAATCCAAGATCCTGCGGCAGGATCTCATTAAACAGGAAACGTCCCAGTGTAGACTGTACATTGCCTGTCATTGTGCTTCCATCTGGCATAACCTTGCTGCAGCGGACAAGAATCTTGGACTGCAATGTGATTACCTGGTTCTCATATGCCAGAATTGCCTCGTTCACACTCTTGAAGAACTTGCCTTCTCCCTTGTTTCCAGGTCTTTCCTGTGTCAGGTAATAGATACCAAGGACCATATCCTGTGAAGGAACGGCAACAGGACCACCATCAGAAGGTTTCAGCAGGTTGTTCGGAGACAGAAGCAGGAATCGGCACTCTGCCTGTGCTTCCTGAGAAAGTGGAAGATGGACAGCCATCTGGTCACCATCGAAGTCAGCGTTGAATGCGGTACAAACAAGTGGATGAAGCTTAATTGCCTTACCTTCTACAAGGATTGGCTCAAACGCCTGGATACCCAGACGATGCAGTGTAGGTGCACGGTTCAGCATAACCGGATGTTCTTTGATAACATCTTCCAGCACATCCCATACAGCTGGCTCAAGCTTCTCTACCATCTTCTTGGCATTTTTAATATTGTGAGAGGTACCATTTGCTACCAGTTCTTTCATAACGAAAGGCTTAAACAGCTCGATAGCCATCTCTTTCGGCAGACCACACTGGTAAATCTTCAGCTCAGGTCCTACAACGATAACGGAACGTCCGGAATAGTCAACTCGCTTACCAAGAAGGTTCTGACGGAAACGACCGGATTTACCTTTCAACATATCGGAAAGGGATTTCAGGGCTCTGTTTCCAGGACCTGTTACCGGACGGCCACGACGGCCATTGTCGATCAGGGCGTCAACTGCTTCCTGAAGCATACGTTTCTCATTGCGGACAATGATATCCGGAGCGCCAAGCTCCAGCAGTCTTTTCAGACGATTGTTACGATTAATGATTCTTCTGTACAGATCATTCAGGTCAGATGTTGCGAAACGTCCACCATCCAGCTGTACCATAGGACGAAGATCTGGCGGAATTACAGGAACAACATCCAGGATCATCCACTCAGGACGGTTTCCTGACTCACGGAAAGACTCAACAACCTCAAGACGTTTGATAATTCTTGCACGCTTCTGGCCTGTTGCCTTAACCAGCTCTGCCTTTAATTCAGCAGAATCCTTCTCAAGATCGATTGCCATAAGCAGTTCCTTGATAGCTTCCGCACCCATGCCTACACGGAAATTATTTCCGTATGACTCACGTGCATCCTGATATTCTCTCTCAGTAAGGATCTGTTTGTACTGGAGTCCGGAGTCTGCCGGATCCAGTACGATATAGTTTGCAAAGTAAAGGACTTTCTCCAGTGTTCTTGGAGTCAGATCCAGGATAAGTCCCATACGGGACGGAATACCCTTGAAATACCAGATATGGGAAACAGGAGCAGCAAGCTCGATATGTCCCATACGCTCTCTACGAACAGAAGATTTGGTAACCTCAACGCCACATCTGTCGCAGACAACACCTTTAAAGCGGATTTTCTTATATTTACCACAGTGGCACTCCCAGTCCTTGCTCGGTCCGAAAATTCTTTCACAGAAAAGTCCGTCTTTCTCCGGTTTCAAGGTACGGTAGTTGATGGTTTCTGGTTTTAAAACCTCACCTCTTGACCACTCTCTGATCTTTTCCGGGGACGCCAGTCCGATTTTAATGGCATCAAAAGTCATTGGCTGATATGTTTCATTGGTATTGGTTGATTCTGCCATGTATTCTTTTCCCCTTTCTATTCTTCGCTGTCATCGTAGGAATCATCGATTTCGGATTCATAATCCTCTTCGTCATCCTCGTCCACATCAACAAGTTCCTCTCCATCAAACTCCTGCTTGGTATAGCCGTGTTTGCTGAAAGATTCCTCTCTTCTGTGTCCACGGGAATCTCCCTCGATAACTGCACGAAGATCGGTTTCGCCGTAATCTACATTCTCCATGATCTGAACTTCTGTCTGGTCATCTTTGAGCACACGTACATCCAGTGCCAGGGACTGGAGCTCTTTAAGAAGAACCTTAAAGGATTCCGGAATACCAGGCTCAGGAATATTGTCGCCCTTGATGATTGCTTCATAAGTCTTCACACGACCGACTACATCATCGGATTTAACTGTCAGGATTTCCTGGAGTGTATAGGATGCACCATATGCCTCCAGAGCCCAAACCTCCATCTCTCCGAAACGCTGTCCACCGAATTGGGCTTTACCACCCAGAGGCTGCTGTGTAACCAGAGAGTAAGGACCTGTGGAACGGGCATGGATCTTATCATCAACCAGATGATGCAGCTTCAGATAATGCATGTGTCCGATTGTGGTCGGGCCGTCGAAGAACTCGCCGGTACGTCCATCACGGAGCTGTACCTTACCATCTCTGGAGATCGGAACTCCCTTCCACAGTGCTCTGTGGGCTTTGTTCTCATCCAGATACTGCATAACATCAGGTGCCAGAATATCTTTGTATTTCTCACGGAACTCTTCAAAATCCTCTGTATTTACATAGTCATTTGCAAGCTCCAGTGTATCCTGGATATCATTCTCGTTTGCGCCATCGAATACCGGTGTGGAAATGTTAAAGCCAAGTGCCTTGGCAGCAAGACTCAAGTGAATCTCCAGGACCTGTCCGATGTTCATACGGGAAGGTACACCCAGAGGGTTCAGCACGATATCCAGCGGACGTCCGTTCGGAAGGAATGGCATATCCTCAACCGGAAGTACACGGGAAACGACACCCTTGTTACCATGACGACCAGCCATCTTATCACCAACGGAGATTTTTCTCTTCTGTGCAATATAAATACGTACAGACTGGTTTACTCCTGGAGACAGCTCGTCACCATTTTCTCTTGTGAACACCTTGGCATCTACAACGATACCATACTCACCGTGCGGTACTTTAAGGGAAGTGTCACGTACTTCACGTGCCTTCTCACCAAAGATTGCACGAAGGAGTCTCTCCTCTGCTGTAAGCTCAGTCTCTCCCTTAGGAGTTACTTTACCTACAAGGATATCACCTGAACGAACCTCAGCACCGATACGGATGATTCCGCGCTCATCAAGATCTTTCAGTGAGTCATCACCAACGCCAGGAACGTCACGGGTAATCTCTTCCGGTCCTAACTTGGTATCACGGGACTCAGCTTCATATTCTTCAATGTGAACAGATGTATAAACATCGTTCTGTACAAGTTTCTCACTTAACAGTACAGCATCCTCGTAGTTATAACCTTCCCAGGTCATAAATCCGATCAGAGGGTTCTTACCAAGGGCAAGCTCTCCCTGGGATGTAGACGGGCCATCTGCGATAACATCACCAGCTTCAACATGTTCACCCTGGTTAACGATCGGGCGCTGGTTGTAGCAGTTACTCTGGTTACTGCGGAGGAACTTGGTAAGATGATAATCATCTCTTGTTCCGTCATCATTCTTGATGCTGATATCGGTAGATGTAGAGCGAAGTACAGTACCAGACTTTCTTGCAACTACACAAACACCGGAGTCAACAGCTGTCTTTGCTTCCATTCCGGTACCAACAACTGGTGCTTCTGTAGTAAGAAGCGGAACGGCCTGACGCTGCATGTTAGATCCCATCAGCGCACGGTTCGCATCATCGTTCTGAAGGAATGGGATCAGGGCTGTAGCAACAGAGAATACCATCTTAGGAGATACGTCCATGTAATCAAACATCTGACGCTCATACTCCTGAGTCTCTTCACGGTAACGACCGGAAACGTTCTTACGAACGAAATGTCCCTCTTCGTCAAGCGCCTCATTCGCCTGTGCTACATGGTAATTATCCTCTTCATCTGCTGTCATGTAAACAACCTCGTCGGTTACACGAGGATTCATAGGATCTGTTTTATCGATCTTACGGTATGGTGCCTCAACAAATCCGTACTGATTCAGCTTCGCATAAGATGCAAGAGAGTTGATCAGACCGATGTTAGGACCCTCAGGGGTCTCGATCGGGCACATTCTTCCGTAATGGGAATAGTGAACGTCTCGAACCTCGAATCCGGCTCTGTCTCGTGACAGACCGCCAGGTCCAAGTGCGGAAAGACGTCTCTTATGGGTCAGCTCACCAAGCGGGTTGTTCTGATCCATGAACTGTGACAGCTGGGAAGAACCAAAGAATTCTTTTACAGCAGCTGTTACAGGCTTGATATTGATCAGGGTCTGTGGGGAGATTGTCTCCACATCCTGTGTTGTCATTCTTTCACGAACCACACGCTCAAGTCTGGAAAGACCGATACGGTACTGGTTCTGAAGCAGCTCACCAACCGCACGGATACGACGATTGCCCAGATGGTCGATATCGTCATCATTTCCAATGCCGTATTCCAGATGCATATTGTAGTTAATAGAAGCAAAAATATCTTCTCTTGTAATATGCTTTGGAATCAGATCATGGATATCTCTGCGGATAGCAGCAATTCTGTCCTCAAGTGTGTCATTTTCTTCCAGAATTTTTTCGAGTACAGGGTAGTATACTAACTCTGTAACACCAAGCTCCTCCAGGTTCTCGATTTCTGGCAGATAATGATGCATATCTACCATTAAGTTGGAAAGAACTTTAATTCTGCGGTCTTCTTCGCCCTGGATCCATACAAATGGAACTGCAGCATTCTGAATGGCATCTGCCAGTTCTCTGGTAACGATGGTGCCAGCCTCTGCCAGGATCTCTCCTGTGGAGTCTTCCACTACATCGTCAGCCAGTTTATGGCCAACAATTCGTTTATTAAAATGAAGTTTCTTATTAAATTTATAACGTCCGACCTTGGCAAGATCATATCTTCTCGGATCAAAGAACATCGCATTGATCAGGCTCTCTGCGCTCTCAACAGCAAGCGGCTCACCTGGACGGATTTTCTTATACAGTTCCAGAAGACCTTCTTCGTAATTCGTAGAAGTATCTTTTGTAAAACTTGCAAGGATCTTCGGTTCTTCACCAAACAGATCGATGATCTCTGCATTGGAGCCAACACCAAGTGCACGGATCAGTACAGTGATCGGAACCTTACGGGTTCTGTCCACACGTACATAGAATACATCATTGGAGTCGGTCTCATATTCCAGCCATGCTCCTCTGTTAGGAATTACTGTACAGGAAAACAGTCTTTTACCGATTTTATCGTGTGCAATGGCATAATAGATTCCAGGGGAACGTACTAACTGGCTGACAATAACACGCTCAGCACCGTTAATGACGAAAGTTCCTGTCGCAGTCATGATCGGCAGGTCTCCCATGAAAATCTCGTGTTCCTTGATTTCTTCTGTTTCCTTGTTAATCAGTCTCACTCGAACCTTCAAAGGTGCGGCATAAGTTACGTCACGTTCTTTACACTGCTCGATGGTGTATTTAGCCTCTTTTTCATCAAATGTGAAGCCGATGAATTCAAGACTGAGCTTTCCGCCGTAGTCTGCGATTGGAGAAATATCGTCGAATACTTCATTCAATCCTTCGTCGAGAAACCACTGGTAAGAATCCTTCTGGACCTCGATCAAGTTCGGCATTTCCAGGACTTCTTTTTGTCTCTGGTAGCTCATTCGCATGCTTTTTCCAGTTTTTACAGAACGAATTCTGTTTTTTTCCATTGACGTTTCACCCCTGTTTTATTTTATTTATTACAACATCAGCCTGCTTTGCTGCAAAAGCATAGTAGGCATATCTTGCCATAATATAGCATTCTTCACTATAGCACAACAAAAAAAGCCTGTCAAGCATTTTTCTGTTGTTTTTTTATTTGTAATTGCTGAATAATTATAATTTATTTTACTTTTCTCTTACTATAAGAAAGGTTTCCATATTTATCCGATAATACAAAGAGAAGCTTCGTTCCTTTTTTCTGTTTTTTGATAGAAATATTATATTTCTTTTTGGAATTGATGCTTCCTGTGCCGATTTTTTTATTCTTTTTTCTGCTTACTGCATAAATTGTAAGCTTCTTTCCCCCCGCCGCTTTGCCTGTAATCTTCACTGACTTTCTGGTGATCTTAGACGCAGTGGGCATTTTCACGGAAATGATTCCAGTGCTGTTTTTCGCATAAATTGCATAAGTACTGCCATTATTCTCCAGATGGTTCTTTTTGTTTCCGGAAATCTTTGATCTGCTTACATATAAACCGCATTTTTTGCTGCCAGTAACCATATTTCCATAAAGTTTTCCGGTCTGACTTGCGATCACTTGTATCCCTCTGCCATTCACATTCGTAACCCTGTTAGATTTTATAACAGCATTTCCAATATTTTCCACATGTATTCCGTCCAGCATACAGCCTTTCACCTGATTAGCTGTGATCTGACAGTCCTCGCTGCCCCAGAGAACAATTCCGTTCTTTTTTCCGGAGGATATACGGTTCCGGCTTACTTCACACCCGTCAGAGCCATTTTCTATAAGAATTCCATCGCCGCCAATACCTGAAATCACATTTTCCAGGACATGGTTCTGTGTGGACGGAGTCCCCAGCTTTCCTCCGTCATAAGCGTAGATTCCTACATTTTTACAACCTGATACCTGATTATCTTTTATCACATTTTTAGAAGAAGCAGACAGATAAATTCCCATGTTAGAAAAGGATGCAGTTTTTTGCAGCTTCATCTGATTATCTTCCACTGTACAGCCATCAGCAAGATAAAGGCGAATTCCATTTCCAGTCCCTGTGATCATATTTCCCTTTACTGCAACACCGTTTTCCTTATAAATACCTGCCGGAATTCCCTTAGCCTGTGCCTTTGAGCTGTCACTTACCCAGGCTCCCTGGACTTCAATTCCATATCCTCTCCATGTGTTTCCATTGATCTGGCTCACTGAAGAAATAGAAATCTGATTATTTTTCACGGAAATGCCCGCACTCTGGTGGTTTTCTTCCATTCCTGCAACAGTTCCCTGTATAAGATGGGTATTCGGAAAATACATGCAGCTCACAAGCACTCCACCGCCTGCATTCTCTATTATATTGTCCTCCACAGCAGAATTCACGTAATTCAGGCACCAGACAGCTCTCTTTTTCACATTTCGAAAGGTATTCCCCTGAATCACGATGTTCCGGTATGGTCTGTCGTAGATCATGCTGTGACTGCCCACTCCTGCAAACACATTCTCAAAAACGTTATCCGTAATCCTGACATTCTCACAGACTGCTCCATCAAAGGGCTGATATCCTGGAAAAATATAGTCCAGACATGCATCCAGCTGAATGCATTCCTGTCCGCCGCCTTCATATTCCTGCCAATATCCCCGAAATATACAGCCAGTCACAGTTACATCTTCCGTACCTGCCAGCTCAAGAAAATGAGATTTCAAATTGTTTAGAAATGTTACGTTCTTCACAGTTACGTGTCTGGCATGTCCAATCCTGAAGCCTACAACCCCGCCTGTACCTTCCTTATCTTCGACAACCGGATAATTCAGATCCCAGGTTCCGCCTTCAATGGTGATATTGTGATATCCATCATAACCTCCGGCAGAAAGTATGTCATCTCCCAGTCTGAGGACTACATGCTTATCTGTGCAGGATTTCGTCAGCACAGCTCCTTCTGCATAAAGAGTAAGATTGCTGTACATATGGATAGTTCCGGAAATCAGATAGCTTCCCGGAGGAATGATTACCGTACAAGGAGTTTCATCTGTAGCTCTCTGCCCCATAAAGTGAAGCACTGTATCCAAAGTTTCGGTAATATCACTTCCATCAGCCACATCTAAAGTCACCACTGCAGCGCCTTCTGGAATAGCCGCCAGAATCTGCTGTTCATTACCAGAAGGTACAGGTGTAAGCGGAGTTTCTTCTGGCTCCTCTTCAAAATCATTATCAGACTCATCTGCTGAAAAAAATCCCACCTCATCTGTTCCGCCATAGAAGCCAGTCTCATCCTCTTCCATTTCTGGCTCAATATCGCAATCTGAAAAGCTGTCTTCAAAATTCTCCGTCACATTTTCTGCTGATTCAGCATATATAACAGAACTGCCTCCCAGATATAAAGACACTCCCAGTAATGTTACAGTCAAAAATATTTTTATATTCATTCAGAATCTCCTTGCATAAAAAGAATCCTGATTGCAGGAAACTCTAACGGAATTTCCTGTTACACAAAAAAACCCCCGCAGTGGCCTGCACGACAGACTTCTGCGGGGAGCATGGTTCGCTTAAATACACCTAAATTATTTAAGAGTAACTTTAGCGCCTTCAGCCTCAAGTTTAGTTTTGATATCCTCAGCCTCTGCTTTGGAAGCGCCCTCTTTAACCATTTTCGGAGCACCATCAACAACTTCTTTAGCTTCTTTAAGACCTAAGCCTGTGATCTCACGAACAACTTTGATAACTTTAACTTTGTTAGGACCTACTTCTGTAAGCTCTACGTCAAACTCATCTTTCTCTTCTGCTGCTTCACCAGCACCTGCTGCTGCTACAACAACGCCTGCTGCTGCGGATACACCGAACTCTTCCTCGCAAGCTTTTACTAAATCATTTAACTCTAATACAGATAACTCTTTGATTGCTTCGATAAACTCAGCTGTTGTTAACTTTGCCATTATAATTTTCCTCCATTTTTAATATTTTTGTAAAATCGGTAATTGGATTCAGCTACAGATAATCAGATTATTCTGCTGCTGGTGCCTCAGCCTCTGCGCCCTGGCCCTGCTCTGCGATCTGATTAAGAACACGAGCAAAGTTGGTGATAGGAGACTGGATACTTCCAAGCAATTTGCCAAGAAGTTCTTCTCTGGACGGGATCTGGGACAGTGCCTGGATTCCTGCCTGATCGTTGTAGTTACCCTCAACAATACCTGCAACTAACTCAAGTGCCGGATACTGTTTTGCAAATTTAGCAAGGATTCTTGCAGGAGCAGTAGCGTCTGTTGCAGAAATTGCAATAGCGTTTGTTCCATGTAAGTGCTTGTCAAGATCTGCACATGGAGTACCTTCGAATGCACGACGCATTAAAGTATTCTTGTAAACCTTGTACTGTACGCCGGACTCTCTTAACTCTTTACGTAAAATAGTATCCTGCTCAACTGTAAGACCACTGTAATCAACAAGTACGACTGCCTGTGCGTCTTTAATGTTGTTAGCGATTTCTTCTACGATTGGTTGTTTCAGTTCTACTTTTGCCATGAAATGGTACACCTCCTTATAGAATTTGATATACCGCCAAAAAAAGCCTTGCTGTAAGACAGCAAGGCTTAACGTAATTCTTAATAAGAATACTTAGTCCTCGGTAGGCGTTTTAATCCTTATGCCTTACGGCACCTACTGTCTTCGGCAGCGTTCTATAATAAGATACCATGTTCTTTTTTCTTTGTCAATAGTTTTTTCGATTATTTATACTATTTTTTCACCTATTTTTTTACATCTGTTTCCGCACTACACGGTACTCATCTCCCATCCGGAAATACGGGCAGTCATGATAAGTTCCTGTAATAAACCGGTACATTTCATCTTCGTCCAGATTCATTTCACAGGTATAGCATTCATAATCATCATCATAAGAATAATTGACACAATATTCGCAATTTGCGCCTTGCTTCTTTTTCATCTTATATAGTCAGCCTTCCTACAGATTTATTGCATTATATCTTTTATTGCATCATATCTGGCCATGACAGGATTTCTTTTGTGATTACTTCTTCATAATCACCTTCGATATCCTGGCTGCGCCCGGCTTCATAAATATTGGTCTCAGCTCCCCAGACGCGATCCTCGTACTCCCATACATGGAATTTCAGTCCACGAAACAGAAAATCAAGACTTCCACATCCATCAATTTCTGTATACTCGTATTTAATGTTTTTCTTTTTTAATGCATCCTGTACAATCTGTAACCGCATTTTTCTCACCTTTCTTTTCGTCATTATGCCTTGTTGTCTATATGCTTCGGTTACGCACAAACCGTCAGCTATCAATTTTATGTTCAGGTGCCGCTTCTGTTATGCCATCATCTACATGAATTCTGTTCTTTCCAGACTTTTTGGAAACATACATCGCATGATCAGCTGCAAGGTACAGGCTTTCGTAATCCTTTCCTGCTGCTGGATAAGCTGCCGCGCCAATGCTTACGGTAAAATGCGGTGTGGTCTCAGATTCTGCCAGAATGTTCAGAATCTCCTGACCTTTCGCCTCTGCTACAGCCGCCTGCTCTGTATTGGTCATAAATACAATAAATTCATCTCCGCCAAGTCTTGCCACAATATCATCTCTTCTGAAATGCTCTTTCAGATATTTTACCAAAGTGATCAGTGCAAGATCTCCGATTGCATGTCCCATTGTATCATTTACTGTCTTGAAATCATCAATATCAAGCATAAACAGATACCCTTTGCAATCCTTATTCTGCATAAGCTCATTAATCTTCTGTTCTGCAAACTTACGGTTAAGAGCCCCGGTAAGCCCGTCTATAGAAGCTTTCTCACGAAGATCCTGCTCTTTGGTCATTTCATCCTGCACGTCCGATATTTTTCCAAGAAATGCCTGTGGGGTACCAAGACGGCCTCTTACCAGCCGGCCCATCCAGCGCACCCAACGGTAATTTCCATTCTTATCCTTAAAACGAATTACGAAATCATCGATTTCGTCCTTATCTTCACCGATTGTAGATAATAGATTCTTGACCTTTCCTACATCATCGGGATGTACCATTGTAAAATCAGAATTCTCCTCAAATGGATGAATCGGTCCAATTTCTTTCAGGCCAAATAAAGTAGTAATATTAGGTGTAAATACCAAAGTCTTGTCCAGACAGTCATATTCAAATAATACTGTATCTGAAAACTCTGATAAAATATCGTATCTTGCCTGTCCCTTCATAACCCGCTTCTGCTGCTTCAGATATAACCGTGCAGTCAGAACAACCATAATAGCAACACAGCCAAGCAGTACGAAAATAAGCATGCGATTTCCTTTAATAAGTACTGATTTATAATTCTGCATTTTACCGGAACGGTATCCGGAAACCAGAATGCAATCACGGCCTTCTAATTTAGATGCTACCAGATATACATCTGATTTCTCTAATTGAGAAAACAGATACGGTTCTCCTGAAGTCAGATTCTTAAGTTCTTCCTCTACTTCCGCGATTTTCTTATCTTTTACATGAACTGAACGTAATTCTGTGGCGACCGTATACTTAATATCAAAAATTATCATATCTCCAGCCAGAATTTCTCCCTCAGAATTACATATATAATGAAAAATGTTGCTCTCATCTTTATCCAGCTTCTCCCAGGCAGCTTCTATATCTTCCTGATCCTCTGATTCATTCAGATAACCCTCTATTTCTGTCACAGCTTCCGAATGTGAAGATAACAGGGATTCTTCCATCAGTTCCGCAAAAACTTTTTCTGTCTTCGTCCTATATCTGTTCATAAGAAACACAGTCAGGAAAGTCATTACCACAAGACAGACTGCAACAATTGCAAGCCACTGTCGTTTCATTCGGTTTTCTGGATTATCATTCACATTATTCTTCATATTACCTGACGTCCACTCCAAGCAAAATATTTTTTACCGAAAGTCATTTGACAAATTTTCATCAATCTGCCAAATAATTGCTACTATTTTTAGTATAGTGCCTGTCAGCCACACTGTCAAGCTTGTGCTTTTTGTTTATTCATCGGGTTCCATTTTCCACTGATATAGTGCATAGTAAACAAAACGAACAGCAGCATATTATGCCCAATCATACATGCCCATGCAGAAATAAGCCCCATTCCCAGTAAATGAATGCATAGGAAAGTACCAAGGATCCGGACTCCCCACATTCCTGCCACATTGAATACAAAAGGCGTAACCGTTTTTCCAACTCCCTGCATCATTCCTTCTATTACAATAGGCACTCCATAAAAAGGCTCAGAAACAGCTACCATACGAAGCACTGTGCTTCCCAGTCTGATTACCTGGATATCTGATGAAAACAATCTTATCAGTACTGGCGCAAAAATAAACAACAGGCTTCCAGAAATAATCATCAGGCCTACTTCCAGAGGTAGAATTGCTTTCGCCAGACTATTCAGTTTCTTATTGTCATTGGCACCTAATGCATTTCCCGCAAGTGTAGCAGCTGCAGTCTGCATCCCATATCCCGGAATATAAAAGGCAGACTCCACTGTGTTCGCGATCGTATGGGCTGCTGTAGCTGTTTCACCAAGAGAATTGATCATAGAAGCAAACGCTACATAACCAAGGGATGTGGCAAATCTCTGAAACATATTGGGAATCGCCACCTTCAGACAAGGACGAAGCACAGCAGCATCTGGCAGAAAGCTTTGTCCTTTAGGAGAAATTTCCACATGTTTCCACAATTTATATGTAATGGCAATTCCTCCTATCGTATAGGCAATTGCACTTGCCGCTGCAGCCCCCTGTACTCCCCATCCTGCACCAGGAATCACCAGTGTTTTTCCACAGACGCTTATTGTTCTTGTGGAATAAATAAGAAAAAAGTTCAGCACGATGTTGATAATATTAAAGGCTACACCGACCTGCATAGGTGTTTTCGTATCACCTACAGCCCGTAAAACTGTTCCGAAAATAATATTGGCCGTTCTAAAAAGCATAGGTGAATATAAAATCAAGAAGTAGGATGCAGCCATTTTTCTTATAGAAGGATCTACCTGCATCCATACTGGTACCTTGCTGCTTAGTCCCATTGTCAGAAGTGTAAATAAAATTCCAACAATTAAAACAGTCATCACCGCCTGTCCAGAGGCTTTTCTTGCCTGTTCTTTTCTTCCAGCTCCCATTGCCTGGGATATATACGCAAGAAAACCTACACTGATCGCTGAAATCGTGCTTCCAATCAGCCAGTTTACCGTACTTGTGGCACCGACTGCTGCTGTGGCACTTGTTCCAAGCACTCCGACCATACCAGTATCCATGTACTGCACAGCAGTCTGCATCAGCTGTTCCAGCATAGTTGGCCACGCCAGGGAAAAAATGACTGGCAGCATCTCTTTTGTTCCCTGTTCTGATCCAGGAAATCTTTTTTTCGTTAAGTTCATTTTATTTCTTCCTATTCTAAAATATGACCTCCAGATCCTTTTTCCGTCTGCTGGGTCAGCTTTTTGGGGGATTTTCTGAAAACTATTGAATATGTTTGAAAAAGACTTTTATGATTTTTCAAACAGACTCTGATGTATTCCTTCATCATATTAACAGAATACCCTTTAAAAAGGTAGAGTAAATAATAAAAAAACGATAACCAACCGGCTACCGTCTTCATTACTGTACCTTCAAAACTACATACATGCTTACATCCTAATGGAATCATTTTACCATGCGTCCGCTTGGAAGTCCAGCGGTCACTTCGCGACTTTGTCGTTCAGTGCCTTTTGCTTCGCAAATGTTCAAGCCAGTCAATCCGCTTCTGTCCACAAGCAAGCTTGCTTCCGTCCGCTTCTTTCCTGTCTTGACCGCTTCCTCGCTTTTTGGTCAAGCCCTCACCCTATTAGTAACAGTCAGCTCCGTGCATTACTGCAC
>NZ_JBQKCL010000018.1:0-105167 GCF_052122375.1 Blautia sp. HCP3S3_H10_2 | reverse complement strand
AGCTTAGTTATCTCTCGTCATTACTGTTTTAAAAGTTTCATTCGAAAATGAATTGTATAAAGAAATTTTCGAGAATCGTATGTGTTTCACTGTTTAGTTATCAAGGTTGTTTATCTGTTGTTGTCTGTTCGACAGCTTGTTTATATTACCATAAGCTTTTTCGTTTGTCAACAACTTTTTTTATTTTCTTTTGATTTCTTTTTCATTTTCCCAAAAAGAAATCCCGCTTCCTTTGAAGCGAGATTTAGTATATCATTGGATTTTATATTCGTCAACCCTTTTTTTAATATTTTTTTAATTTTCTGCACTTTTTTCACGTTTTCACATTTTTTCAATTCAACACACCCTACGGGCAAACCATTTATTATACTACATTCCGTAAAACACACTCATAAATACCTTCACAAATATATTTTGGTCATACAGGAAATTCAAAAATGTATCCTGCTGTACCAGTACCATTCCCTGCTTTCCCAGTGAAGTATCACATAATAGAGTTAATATAAGAAGGGCAATCCAGATAAAGATCACACATTTCAGCCCGCCTACTGCTCCTCCTGCGATTTTGTTAATCCCATGGATGACAGGAAGTTTGGTCAAAACATTTAATATATATCCTAATAATCTAATCACAATCACTGATAAAATATAAGAAAAAAGGAAGGATATACCATTTACCGCCATTACTGCCAAAGAATGCGCAATATATTCCGAAAAAGTGCTTACAGCAAGATAGCGATACGTTTCAACAGTGTTATCCTTTTCCAGGGTAGTCTTTAATAGTTCTGGAATTTCCATATTTTCCAGAATCTGTGTCTGTTCTTCTTTGTCCGGAGTTTTCTTTCCTTCTGTCTGCTCCGTTACCATATCCTTGCATTTTTCCTGGATCACGGTATAAACAGGTGTATACTCTTTCACAAATGTATTCACATACGGATTAATCACCCAGACCAGAAGAAAGGATAAGATCATAAAAAATGCAGACACCACTTCTTTCACAAATCCTTTTCTGAATCCTATAATACAAGCAGCGCAGATCAGTACAATTCCAACAATCCCAAGCCAGGTCCAGCTTATATTCATTTTCTTCTCCTTAACTGAGCTTTATCACATTTACACCTGTATCCAGGACAAGCAGATACTTATTCCATCCTAATTTGAAGAAATCCTTCACAGTTCCATCAACGCTTCCAAAATATTTTTCCGTACCATTCTGATTCAGGACGCAAAGCTGGGAGCTATTATACATGATTATATAATCATCGCTCATTCTGATCGTAGAATATGGAATATTAAAATCCTTACTAAATTTCAGCTTGCCATCAGAAGAATACACCTCCATAGTGTACTGCTTATCCTTACTGTCATTTTTAAATACCAGGCCTATATTATTTTCATCACAAAATGTACTGACAATTTCCTTTTCAACCTGGATAGTCTTTAGTTCCTTCGGAATCTGACGGCCGGAATATAATGTAAATCCATCATCTCTAAGCGCAACAGCATTGCTTCCAAGGTATTGAATCTGCGGAACAACCACACCATCATATGTATAACCGCTTACGATCCTGTCATCTTCGTTCTGTCCCACTTCGCCAAAGTTATAAAAGGCCACATAACTGGTAGTCTCACTGCTATCTACAAATTGATACGCTACCATCATTACCACGCCATTATCAGCCACGGCAACATCCATAGGATAGCCAGGATCCTGTATATTTGTCTGATTCTCAGCAATCAGGCTTCCATCAAGATTATAAAAATTGATCCAGGTATGGTCTCCCCCATCCAGAATTGCTGCTGCCATTCCATTTTTGGATACTTTTGCTTTGACAATGCTATATGAAGTTGAAACAGTTCCTGTAATACCGTTTTTATCCAGAAAAACCATGGATGTACCATCTTTATCCGCTATAACCGCGCAGTCACCACACACGTCAGCTACCGGATTCTGCATATCATAAGTCTGGCTCCATACAGTCTCCAATTTATTATTTACAAGAGAAACCTCGTCTGAACTATAGCGCAGGATTTTTCCTGAAAGATTTATATACTGTGTCGATACTGTATCCTCCTGCTCACTGGAGACCTGTATCTTGTAACTGCGATAGCTTCTTTTTTCCATGAAAAGAAAGCCTGCCAAAACAACAATCGCAGCTGCCAGTATCACAGCAACTGGTTTCAGCACAGCTTTCCTTTTATGCATTGCTACTTTAATCTTTTTTCTTACAGCTTCATTTCCCTGTGCACCTGTCTGAGCTTTTTCCAGGCGGTGTTTCTCTGCCAGCAGACGTTTCCGCCGCAGTTTCTTTTTGATATTTTTAAATGTGTTTGCCATATTTTACCTTGCCTTGTATTTATTATGATAGTCAGCACTACGCGCTAGAATGCTATCCATATTCGCCCTATCATTCTGTTTGTTCGATTATACCACATTCAATCAAGGTAATACAATCATTTGCCCCGGATAAATCACCTGGTTTTCCGTTAAATTGTTTAAACGACAGATTTCTTCGATGGCATCCATATTTCCATAATGTGACAGGCTGATCTGATACAAGGTATCGCCTGGCTTGATCACATAAGTTTCATGTACAGAATCTGAGGATGCCTGTGTCGTATCCTGTTTTCTTATTTTTCTTTCGTCTGCCTCTTGCGGAAAATTTTCTGCTGTTTCATTCTGAAGTGCACTATCATTTGAATTGTTATTTTCCTGGCTACTGTCTGAATTATCGTTTCCCCAGTTCGTATTTTCTGCGTTTGTATTTTCCGAGTTGACACTTTCCAATGCAGTATTTTCTGAATCAGTGTTTTTTGAATTAGCGCCCTCTGCATTAGCACTTTCCAAACTACCATTTTCCGAACTAGCACTTTCTAAACTATCGTTTTCCAAACTACCGCTTTCTTCCTGGCCGCCATTTCCCATATTGTCATTTTCTGAATCTGTCATTTCTGTTGCCCCTGCATTTTCATCAGATCCGCTATTATCCAGCTGAAGCGAAGCATTCTTATTGTTATCTGCTATTTCGTTTTTCTTTGTCCCTTCTGCCTCTTCCTGCATTATTTCCGGCGTTACCGAAATATTTTTTTCAGACATAACAGTGACCGCATAATCTTGTTCTGGTATTCCCCCTGTATCTTTGTAATTCCTGTAAAAACCTGCGCCTACCGCAAGCACAGCAAGCACCAGACTGGCAGTTGCTGCATATGAAAAAACAGAGGTATGCTCCATCTCTTCCTGGGGCTTTTCCTCTGTCTTCTCTGGTTTCTTTGTTTTCTTGTTTTTAATGATCTTCCGGAAAGAAACGACAGCCTCATCCGTTACCTTTTCCGTAAGTTCCGGCGCAAACTCTTTATTTTTTTCAATCATGTACTCCTGCATAAGAGGATTCTTTTCGTAGTAAATGTAATACCCTCTCTGTCTGATCATCAGGCCATTCTCATAGAAGAAAAAGGCTTCTTCTTTTTCTGCAGGTTCCATGAGCATAAGCACTTTCTCGCCTCCAAAATATCGAAGATGTATTTTGCTCAGCAATTCATCCATTTCCATATACATCTGAGGACGTGAAAAAAACCAGCCTGTTATTTCCTGTCCTGGAAAATATTTTGCCTGGTTTTCCTGTATTTTCATCCAAACCTTTTCCGAAAAATCAATGTGATCCGGTGCAGCTTCCATATCTTCTACCTGAAGCGCTCCCCTGATAAAAAGATAGGTGATTCCGTCATTCCATTTCGTTTCACCGGTAAAAACAGCCGCACAGCCTTGTTCTTTTTTTAAACTGATCTCACTTTGGGTCAGACGTATCAGAAATGTATAAACATAATCTTCTATATAGATGCGTATATTCCCAGTTGTCAGCCCGACCTGACGTATATTTCTCGGTAAAGTAAATACATTTTCCCCATTTTCAGTCTCTTTTTTCTCATCCTTGTAAATAATTTCAATCATACTCACTCCCCCTTCGGGTATGAGAATAGCACACTGGAAATGCAGATTTTAGCGTAATATAAGACCTGTTTCACAGAATTTAACGACAGTTTCTGCAAAAAAGTGCCTGTCTGTCAAGCAATACGTTTTCCTTTTTTCAGATAACAACATCGGTGCATATTTTACCAAGATATGGGATAAGATGGATTATAGCAGTTCATCATATTGTAAAACAAAACAGGAGAAAGCTTATGCCCTTTTATGTGAATACGAAAAATCCTGATTCATCTAAAGAAATCGCACGGCTTCTGGAGAAATGCATAAAGCGTCATAAAAAGGACTGGTCAGAAATTGTATTTTTGTGTATTGGAAGCGATAGGGTAACCGGCGATTGTCTCGGCCCCTATGTTGGATACCGTTTAAGCAAATACCAGCTTCCCGGAGTCTTCGTCTACGGAACCTTAAATCAACCTGTTCACGCTGTCAATCTGTACGATATAACGGATTTTATTGCAAAAGAGCATCCATTTGCCCTTGTAATTGCCATTGATGCATCCTTGGGAGACAAAAAACATTTAGGATATGTAACTATTGGAAATGGGGCTCTTTATCCTGGTGCTGCAGTCCAGAAGGATTTACCGCCAGTTGGGGATATTTATATTACTGGAATCGTAAATATTGCCGGAATTCTGGAATACCTGACTTTACAGACAACAAGACTGTCAACTGTGATTTCTCTGGCAGATATTATTACCCAGGGAATACTTGGAAATTTTTCCGCTTAAAAAATACAGCAGCCGGAAATAGAAATTTCCAACTGCTGCACATTTTATCGTTTATACAATCTTAATATTCAGACAATACCACGATTCAGATCAGATAAATGCTTTGATCTGTTTGTAGATTCCAGCCGCATCAAGGCCATATTTCTCAAGAAGAGCAACAGCCGGGCCGGACTCGCCATAAACATCATTAATACCAATACGTTTAACCGGTACCGGAGCCTTCTCAGCAAGGCACTCGCATACAGCGCCGCCAAGACCACCAATAATGGAATGCTCTTCAACTGTGACAACTTTGCCTGTTTCTTTGGCTGCTGCCACTACCAGTTCCTCATCAAGAGGTTTGATCGTATGGATATTGATAACTTTTGCTTCAATTCCTTCCTCAGCAAGCTTAGCAGCTGCTTCCAGGGATGGAGCTACGCAAAGTCCGTTTGCAATAATAGTAAGGTCCTTGCCCTCGCGGAGAACGATACCTTTACCGAGTTCAAATTTATAATCTGGATTATCATTAATAACCGGAACAGCAAGACGGCCAAATCTCATGTAAACAGGTCCTACGTGCTCGTAAGCTGCTTCTACCATTGCTTTTGCTTCAATATCATCAGACGGGCATGCAACAACCATTCCAGGAATTGTACGCATAAGCGCAAAATCCTCACAGCACTGATGCGTCGCACCATCCTCACCAACGGAAATTCCGCCGTGGGTAGCACCGATCTTAACGTTCAGTTTCGGATATCCAACAGAGTTACGAACCTGCTCAAAAGCACGTCCTGCAGCAAACATTGCAAATGTACTTGCAAATGGTACTTTACCTGTTGTTGCAAGTCCGGCTGCAATTCCCATCATGTTGCACTCTGCGATACCGCAGTCAATGTGACGCTCTGGGAATGCTTTCTTAAAGATACCAGTCTGGGTAGCTGCAGCAAGGTCAGCGTCCAGAACAACCAGATCATCATGTTTCTTTCCAAGTTCTACAAGAGCATTACCATAACTTGCTCTGGTGGCAATCTTCTTTACTTCTGACATAATGCTTCACCTACCTTTTCCAAATCTGCCATAGCCTGTGCGTATTCTTCATCATTCGGAGCTTTTCCGTGCCAGCCAACCTGGTTCTCCATGAAGGATACTCCTTTACCTTTTACGGTTTTCATAATAATTGCAGTCGGCATTCCTTTGGTAGCCTTTGCCTCATCAAAAGCAGCACGTAACTGTGCCATATCATTTCCATCTGTCACATTGATCACATGGAAATTGAATGCTTCAAATTTCTTATCGATAGGATATGGAGAGCATACATCTTCAATCTTACCATCGATCTGAAGGCCATTATTGTCAACGATCACTACAAGATTATCCAGCTTTCTTGCGCCGGCGAACATAGCAGCTTCCCATACCTGGCCTTCCTGGATCTCACCATCTCCAAGAAGTGTATAAACGCGATAGCTGTCACCAGATAATTTAGCAGAAAGTGCCATTCCAACTGCTGCAGAAATTCCCTGTCCAAGAGAACCACTTGACATATCAACACCTGGAATATGTTTCATATCCGGATGTCCCTGAAGATAAGATCCAAGATGACGAAGTGTTACCAGATCTTCTTTCGGGAAATAGCCTCTCTGTGCAAGTACAGAGTACAGTCCCGGTGCAGTATGACCTTTGGAAAGGACAAAACGGTCGCGGTCTGCTTTCTTCGGATCCTTAGGATCGATATTCATTTCCTCAAAATAAAGATATGTAAATACATCTGCTGCAGATAAAGATCCGCCCGGATGGCCGGCTTTAGCAGCATGAAGTGCAGTAACGATGCCCTTGCGGACTTCGTTTGCAGTTTTCTGAAGCTCTAAATTCTCCATTATCAATTCTCCTTATAATTTTCCATGATATGCGAATTACGACCGGTTTGTGCCTTAGCAATTCTGTCTATCAATTATTCACCAAATACAGCTTTGTAATCATTCTGGAATTTTACGATACCAGCATCTGTCAGCGGATGGTGGATCATCTGCTCAAGTACTTTAAATGGTACAGTAGCAATATCAGCACCTGCAAGAGCACACTGTGTTACATGCATTGGATGACGAACACTTGCAGCAATGATCTCTGTGTCAATTCCTGCAACAGCAAACATATCAGCAATCTGGCGGATAAGCTCAACACCGTCTGTAGAGATGTCATCCAGTCTTCCAAGGAATGGAGATACATATGTAGCGCCAGCTCTTGCTGCAAGAAGTGCCTGGTTAGCACTGAAGATCAGAGTTACATTTGTTTTGATTCCTTCTTTGGAAAGAACTTTTACTGCTTTAAGTCCTTCAGCTGTCATAGGAATCTTAACTACCATGTTCGGATGGATCTTAGCGATCTCACGTCCCTCACGGATCATGCCTTCTGCATCTGTTGTAGTAGCTTTAACCTCGCCGCTGATCGGTCCGTCAACGATTTCTGTGATTTCTTTGATTACTTCATTGAAATCTCTTCCCTCTTTTGCGATCAGGGATGGGTTTGTGGTTACTCCGCAGATGATTCCCATATCGTTAGCTGCTTTAATATCCTCAACTTTTGCTGTGTCAATAAAAAATTTCATTATTTTTTCCTCCTGAATGAATGGTTTCGCTTTATTTGCTTTCATTATACCAGACTTCATTTACAGGTCAAGGCGTCCAGATTTTATTAATAAATTTTCAATTAATAATTTTATTATTTATTAATTCTTTTAAACCTTTTTGCCTTTCTATTAATCAAATTCTCACAGTATTTATGGACTTTTCCAGTGTTTTCCAAACATGTTTTCCCAGAATTTATTACTAATAATTTCAATCAAATTATTTATTTAATCTTATTTTCATCTGTTTTTTCCAGTACAGGATCAGGTCTGTCTGTTCTTGCATAGCCTGTGGTTTTGCGCACAATGATCTTAGGATTATACTCAATATTATATACGCTGGTCGGACGGATTCCCTCCCCAAAGCGGATGCCTGTATCAATCTTACGGATAATGATATCGCAGGCATCTCTGCCCTTCAGATCAACAAAGTGATCAATTGTCGTAAGGGATACCCGGCGGATACCTGAATAAAATATATTATCACATCCGATCACAGATACATCCTTAGGCACACGCAGTCTGGCATCCTGAAGGGCGTCTACTGCGCCGATTGCCATCATATCATTCTGTCCTGCGATAGCTGTAAACCTGCCGCCATCCTCCAAAAGAGATTTCGTCAGTGCATACCCCATGGAATATTCCGAATCCGTACGGGGATTCCGGCGGTCAACCGACTCATCTGCGGCCTTAATGATCACATGCCCGGAAAGACCAGCTTTTTCAAATTCGCGGACAAAACCATCCACACGCTTGGAGCGCTGCCACTGCCTTCTGGTAAGAGGCGGCGTGATAAATGCCACATCCCGGTGTCCCAGGTCAAGCAGATGTCTTGCCATCAGGCGGCCAACCTCTGTATTATCCTGGTTGATTGCATCTACTGTACTGATTTTCTCTTTGTTACTGATAATGACCAGAGGAATACTCCGCGCCATCTCCTCCACCTGACTGATATAATCCGGGTGGGGATTACAGGCGTAAATAATTCCCTGCGGTGCCATTGCCCGGATCATCCGCAGATATTTTTCCTCCAGTCTTGCATCACGCTGGGTATTACAGATAAAGACTCCATAGCCCCTCTCATTTGCTACTGCCTCAATTCCCTGAAGAAGCAGTACATAATAAGGGCTGGTAATGGTCGGGCAAAAGACAACAATCAGTTTTTCCTTTTTGTTCTCTTTTTTATTTTTGTGGCCCGGAAGCTGATACCCCAGTTCTCTGGCTGCATTTTCCACCTTTTCCACAGTTTCTCTGGAAAAAGAGACATTGTACTTATGGTTCAGTACCATGGAGACCGTCGCCTGGGATACCCCTGCCTTTTCTGCCACATCGGACGAAGTTATCTTTTTTCTTGCCACAAAAATCACCACCCTGCCAGTTTAAATTTCCCACAAAATATTCAAACATATCCTAACGCCAGTTTAAAAAACCATTCCCAGACTGTGTTTCAAACACGTTCTGAAAATTTTTTTCGAACGGGTATTACAGTTCCACACGCCCCTCCAGTGCACGAAGCAACGTAACCTCATCAATATACTCCAGGTCACCGCCTACTGGCACACCGCTGGCAATCCGGCTGACCTTGATTCCAGTAGGTTTGATCAGCTTACTGATGTACATCGCCGTAGTTTCTCCCTCCAGACTGGAGTTCGTGGCAATGATCACTTCCTTTACATCTCCCTGAAGCCGCATGATCAGCTCTTTCAGTTTGATATCATCCGGGCCGATTCCCAGCATAGGGGAAATGGCGCCGTGAAGCACATGATAAACGCCTTCAAATTTGCCTGTTTTTTCATAGGCTGCAAGATCCCTGGTATTCTCCACTACCATGATCGTGCTGTGATCCCGCTTAGGATTGCTGCAGATCGGGCACATTTCCCTGTCCGTAAGGGTATAGCAGCACTTGCAGTACTGCACATTTGTCCTGGCATCCGTAATGGCCGCTGTAAGCTGCTGTACCTGCTCCTTGGGCATATTCATAATATGAAAAGCCAGACGCTGGGCAGATTTCGCACCAATTCCGGGAAGATGAGAAAGCTGCTCGATCAGTTTATTAATATGACTGCTGTAGTATTCCATCAGAATGGAAGACCTCCGCCAAGTCCGCCAAGACCACCTGTAAGCTTAGACATTACAGCCTGATTCTCCTGCTCAACTTTGCGAAGTGCTTCGTTGGTCGCTGCAACGATAAGATCCTCCAGCATTTCAATATCATCTGGATCTACTACTTCCTCTGCAAGCTTCACTTTCGTCACTTCTCTCTTACCAGAAATGGTTACTTCCACAGCTCCGCCGCCTGCAGCTGCTGTGAATTCTTTCTCTTCAAGAGCTTTCTGGTTTTCTTCCATCTGGCGCTGCATTTTCTGCGCCTGCTTCATAAGGTTGTTCATGTTTCCCGGCATACCCATGCCAGGAAATCCTCCACGCTTTGCCATTACAAAGTCCTCCTTTAATTTATTTTGCAAATACGATTGATCTTTTTATTCCTCTGTGTCATCAGGATCCTCTTCCACAACAATATCCATATGGATATTCTCGCGGAGAGCCTGATCTACAGTAATCTGGGCAAGATTGGTATGGTTGTGCTCTTTTGCCACTACCATCTTAAGTTCTACACTCTTGCCAGTCTGAGCCAGAATGATATTCTTCAGTTCTTCCTCAGCTTCCGGATTATCCACATAGGATTTTCCAAGGAAATCCTGGAATTCCACATAAAGAACCGGTTCCCCTGTCTGACCATTGTATTTTGGAATTGCTTTCTGGAGCATCTGTTTAAAAATGCCGCTGGTCTGGCCTACGATTACTTTCCAGCTGGCTACGATTTTCTGAAGATCTTCCGGTGCCGCCTTTTCCGGCTTCCTGGTCTGCCCATCCTCTGGTACACCTCCACCGGAAATAGCAGTACCTTCCATTCCACCGGTTCCCGGCTGTACAAATACCTGCTGTACAGGTCTTTCATCCATGCGCTGCTCCAGTACGCGGAGACGGTCCAGAACCGAATCCAGATTGGTCTCCATTGCCGGACGGCACAGCTTGATCAATGCGATTTCTACCAGAACACGCTTCTGGGTGGAATAGCGTATCTGGCTGGACAGGTCAGAAAAAATACGGATGTAGCGCATCAATGTCTCTACATCCACCATCTCACTTTCTTCTTTGAGAAGCTTCAGATTCTCCGATGATACATCTATCGCTTCCTCTGGATTCTCAGAGGTCTTCACCAGGAGAAGATTACGCATGTACCAGGTGAAATCCCCTACAAACTGTCCCAGCTCTCTTCCACCTACGATCAGATCCTCCAGAGTACGGATTGCTCCCGTCACATCTCCCTGGATTACTTTACGCAAAAGCTTACTGAACACTTCCGTATCCACAGCGCCAAGTACTTCCAGCACTTTATCATAAGTCAGTGTCTGTCCCAGGTAAAAAGCGATACACTGATCCAGGAGACTTAAAGCATCTCGCATGGAGCCATCTCCGGCTTTCGCCACATAGCGTACAGCCTTCTCCTCTGCATCTACTTTCTCAATCTTTAAAAGCTCATCCAGTCTTGCAGCAATGGTATCAATAGAAATACGATGAAAATCATAACGCTGGCATCTGGATAAAATAGTAATCGGTATCTTGTGAGCCTCTGTGGTCGCAAGAATGAAGATAACATAAGACGGAGGTTCCTCCAGTGTTTTCAGAAGAGCATTAAACGCTCCTGTAGAAAGCATGTGAACCTCGTCGATAATGTATACCTTATAGTTTCCTTCTGTAGGGCGGTAGGCCACCTCCTCACGGATCTCACGGATATTATCAACGCCGTTATTGGACGCCGCATCTATCTCGATCACATTCATGGAGGTGCCGGCCTGTATCGCCTTACACATTTCGCATTCGCCACAGGGGCTTCCATTTACCGGATGCTGGCAGTTTACTGCTTTTGCCAGTATTTTTGCAACGGTCGTCTTACCGGTTCCTCTGGTGCCGCAGAACAGATAAGCGTGACCTATACGGTTATGTTTGATCTGATTGGTCAGAGTGGTCACAATGTGATCCTGTCCTTTGACATCATCGAAATTATCCGGTCTGAACTTCCGGTATAGAGCGGTATAGCTCATTTATGGAAACTCCTTTCTAAGAGCCAGATCAGTCGCCGAAGCTGATACCGATCTGTTTGGCTGCCTTGACAGTCTGATCCTTAGGAGAAACCATCTTCAGCTTGCCGGCACATTCTTCAAGAGGTACTCTCTTGATCTTGCCATTTACAATGCCGATCATGATGCCATATTCTCCATCCAGGATTGCTTCTGCGGCGCCTGCTCCGATTCTGGTGGAAAGCACACGGTCATATGCACATGGTGCTCCTCCACGCTGTGTGTGTCCAGGAACTGTGATTCTTACTTCGGAACCAAGTCTCTGGGTAATCTGGTCTGCGATTTCATAAGATACGGAAGGATACTTCTTCGCACGGTCTTCCAGCTTCTTCTTATAATCTTTCTTGGAAAGCAATGCGTCTTCTTTGGAGATTGCTCCCTCAGCTACTGCAAGGATCGTGAAGCGCTTGCCAGCTTTGGATCTCTTCTGGATAGCCGCAACAACTTTCTCGATGTCATACGGAATTTCCGGAATCAGGATAATATCTGCTCCGCCAGCGATTCCTGCGTGTAAAGTAAGGCTTCCTACTTTATGACCCATAACTTCTACAATAAATACACGGCCATGGGAAGCTGCTGTAGTATGAATGCAGTCGATTGCATTGGTCGCAATATTTACTGCGCTCTGGAAACCAAATGTCATATCGGTTCCCCAGATATCATTATCGATCGTCTTCGGCAGATGAATGATATTCAGCCCTTCTTCTCTTAAAAGATTGGCTGTCTTCTGGGTTCCATTTCCACCAAGAATTACCAGGCAATCCAGACAGAGCTTATAATAAGTCTGCTTCATAGCCTCAACCTTATCCAGTCCATTTGCATCTGGTACACGCATAAGCTTAAACGGCTGTCTGGAAGTACCAAGGATCGTTCCACCCTGTGTAAGGATTCCGGAAAAGTCCTTAGATGTAAGCATACGGTATTTGCCGTAGATCAATCCTTTGTATCCATCATCAAAGCCGTAAACCTCCAGATCATCGATGCTGTTCGTCAGTCCCTTTACAACTCCACGCATGGTGGCATTCAGGGCCTGGCAGTCACCGCCGCTTGTTAATAAGCCGATTCTTTTAATCATAGTACCCTCCATTTCTGTGTCTTTGGCAAGTGTTACACCAGTAGCACACACATTTAATGCTTGGCTTTAATTATATAATATTTCGTTGGCTGGCACAACAAGGAATTTGAATCTGGCAGAAAATGAATTGTTGATGAATCGGTTTCCGACAAATCTATTGACAAATCAGCTTTCTTCTATTATAATTAAATTCCGCGCAGCCGGGGAGATAGCGGTGCCCTGTACCTGCAATCCGCTACAGCAGGGGTGATGCCAATCTGAGGCTTGTATCTTGTGGAGCTGCCCTTTATAAGTGGCGTTGACGTTTGGGTCTTACGCAACAGGACTCTACGAACCGTGTCAGGACAGGAATGTAGCAGCACTAAGTAGAATCTCCTGTGTGCCGTGAGGGTGCCTGGGCTGAGTTAACTGTAGAGGTAACGTCTGTGAGACCATTCCGAGGTGCGGCGCGCGTAATAAGATAATTGTGGAACGTCTGATGAGGACGTTCTTTTTTTGTATTTACAGATTTTCCCATTGCATAAGAGAGAATCCTGCCCGGCAGGGCTTTTTATGTAATAGGAGATTCCAACAGAATTTCCTATTACATAAAAAAAGGCATATACCGCAATCCAGAAATCCATTGCAATATATGCCTGAGCAATCTGATTATTTACACAGCTCCGCTACTACCTGATTGATCACCTTGCCATCAGCCTTTCCTTTCAGCTCTGGCATGATCGTTTTCATAATCTGACCTTTGTTTCCGGATGCAATAAGCTCTGCATGTTTCTCCTGCAGATAAGCTTTGATTTCGGAAGCATCCATCAGCTTCGGCGCATATTTGGCAATTACATCATATCTTGCCTGATACTCGTCTCTCAGATCCTGTCTGGATTCCGGACAGGTATCGATCTGCTCTTTCACAGATTTCAGTTCCTTCAGGATCACACGGTCAACCAGTTCACTGCTGATGTCATCACGGCAGCCTTCGTCGATTGCTACTTTCTTCACAGCTGAAATCAGGGAAGAAACTGCGTCCTTTGTTACTTTATCCTTTGCTTTCATGGCTGCTACCATGTCTTTTCTTAATGCTTCAAGTTCCATTGTGATTTTCCTCCTGTCATTTTCCACTTTCGATTCTGCCTCTTATTTTCCTGATAAAGCGGTAAAATTTCTGTGGACAATTCTTACATTTGCTCCTTATCATACCACTATTTTTCTAAATTTCCAACCTGCGCGGCCAAAGATTTTTTCAGCATTTTCTTCTTTTCCCGCAATTCCCGGAAGAAATCGGAAAGCATAATGGAGCACTCCTCCTGTAAAACGCCACGGATTACCTCCACCTTGTGGTTGAATCCATCCATTTCCAAAAGATTTAATACCGAGCCTGCACATCCTGCCTTGGGATTCATGCTGCCGATCACTACACGGTCAATCCGCGACTGCATAAGTGCCCCGGCACACATCTGACATGGCTCTAATGTCACATACATGGTGCAGCCCTCAAGGCGCCAGTCTCCAAGCTTTTTGCTGGCTTTTTTGATTGCATTTAATTCCGCATGGGAAAGAGTATTCTTGTCTGTATTTCTCCGGTTATAGCCCCGTGCAATGATCTTTCCGTCGCAGACGATCACACAGCCAATGGGAACCTCTTCCAGCACTCTGGCCTTTTTCGCCTGACGGATTGCTTCTTTCATATATCGTTCCTGATCTGTAAGCATATATTTTTATACTTCCTTATCTTTGTATTATGTAACTGTTTACAGCCGCACTGGTGAAACAAAACGCCCTCTGGAGATTGTCTTTGTACTGTTACGATGTTTCCCGTATATTCCGCATCTTTTTCCAATAGTATACAACTCCCACAATGTCTGCAAGAGCCCATCCGATTGGAACAGACACCCAGATTCCCGTCACACCAATAGCTGGTACTGCAGATAAAGTATATGCAAGCACGACTCTGGTTCCAAGGGAAAGGATCGTCAGGATCACAGACATCCCTGGCATTTTCACAGCACGGTAATAACCGTACAACAGGAAAAGAAGTCCGATTCCAAAATAAAATGCACCTTCAATCCTAAGATATCCCATGCCAATTGCTATAATTTCCCTTTCAGAAGCTTTCACAAAGATTCCCATAAGCGGTTCTGCAAAGGCGCAGACTGCCGCACTGATCACCATGCAAAATACAAATGCAGTCGTCACTGCACTTTTTATACCCTGGGAAATTCTTTTTTCCTGCTTTGCCCCATAGTTCTGGGCTATAAAAGTAGAAAAAGCATTTCCAAAATCCTGTACTGGCATATAGGCAAAAGAGTCGATTTTCACAGCTGCCGCGAATGCTGCCATAACTGCTGTTCCGAAGCTGTTTACCCTTCCCTGTACCATCAGGATTCCAAAGTTCATGATAGACTGCTGCAGACAGGTAAGAAAAGATAACTGGGCAATCTCTCCCAGAATCTTTTTATCAAAATGCATTTCTTCTCTGGAAATGCGAAATTCCGGAAAGTACATTAAAGTGTACACTGTAATCCCAATGCCAGACACGAATTGTGCAAGTACAGTCGCACCTGCAGCTCCGGCCACACCCCATTGAAATCCAAGAACAAACAGCAGATCCAGCCCAATATTCAGTACAGTGGATACTGCAAGAAAAATCAACGGAATCACCGAATTTCCCACAGCTCGAAGAAGTGCGGCAAAATAATTATATAAAAAAGTTGCACTGATTCCTACGAAAATAATCAACAGATATGTCCGCATATAGGGAACCACTTCTGCCGGAACCTGAAGGACTTTCAATATCAACGGCTGAAAGGCATATACTGCAATGTTGATAACCACTGTCATAGCCGCGATCAACCCAAAGGAATGAAGGATTCCCTCTTTTAGACGCTTCTCATCTTTTTGCCCGAAGCGGATGGAGAATACGGCACCGCTTCCCATACACATTCCGATCAGAATTGACGTAAGAAATGTCATAAGAGTATAAGACGAACCAACTGCTGCAAGTGCATTGGCGCCTAAATACCTTCCCACGATCAGTGTGTCGGCAATATTATAACATTGCTGCAAAAGGTTTCCAGCCATCAAGGGCAAAGCAAACAGAAGCAGATTTCCTGTAATGCTGCCTCTTGTCAGATCTCTTTGTTTCATTTTTCTTTTTCCTCATCCGTAACACATATATTTCCAATGAATGCTTCTATTATAGGCAGTCTGCGGATGGATGTCAATTTCCAGCTGCTCCATTCAGCTGATAACTGTACCAGTACAAGCGGGCGGATCAATTGCCCGGTACCAGTAACCGCCTCTGCCTTTTTTCACTTTGATATAGCTGCTTTCTTTGAAGCAGGAAAAGCCGAACATGCCGGCCATGAACTGTTCCTGCTGGTCATAGCTTCCCGGCACACCAAGTATGTATCTTCCGTTTTGTTTCCGGCACAAAAGGATGTGCCCGAAATTATAGTAACCATATTGCAAGAATCGGTTATTGCGCATGGCACATTGGCGTCTCGGAAAATGGACCAGATCCTGAGGGGTAATTTGCCAGCACTGCTGCAGGTCTCCATCGGAAAATGGGCAGAAAGGCTTTCCGAAAGGTAGTGTAGCCTGCTCTTTTTCGCATTCTGCTTCCTGTGCTCTCATCTCATCTTCTTTTTCCGGAATTTCTTCTGGGGCTGGCGGGATTTTCACTGGGGCTTCCTGTTCCACAGTGGCTTTACTTTCTGCTATTTGTTCTGTTGTTTTCTCTGGTTCTGGGATTTTCTCCGATTCTGAATTTTTCTCCAGCTCTGTGGCTACTATTTTTTCCCTTTTTGTTTCTGTTGTCCCCTCTGTTTCTCTTCTAATTTCATTTTCTGTTTTTATTTCTGTCTTTTCTTCTTTCTCTGTAGCTACAGGTGCTTCCGCGATTTTTCTTATTTCTGACGTTTTTTCTTTCTCTGCGATCTCTTCCTTCCCATATTCTTTTTTCGCAGACAGACCTATCTCTTTAAAATTTTCCGGTCGTATTGCCTGGTCATCCCATTCAGTTCCAAAAAATCCACCTGTTTGGGTAATCAGAATCATACCACCCATTTTTCCAAGAGGCGTTCCCGAACCGCCCATATCCGTCCCGTCAGTTTCCACCTGGCAATCAATCTTGTTTTTTTCTGTATTGCAATCTCCTATCTGAATTCCATTTATAAGGCCGTCTTTTCTCACAAATCCGTATATTTTACACTTGTCACCTGCTGCCAGTCCGGCTACCTGAAGATGAATCTCAATCGTACAGACTCTTTCCCGGACTTCTACCTTCATAAATCCACAATTTTTTTCTTTTTTTCCTTTTTTGTATTCATATACATATGCGATAAACCGCCGATATCCAGCCAAATGACACCCTCCCTGTTTGTTCATACACTTGCTTCATTAATGTATATGAACGACTGGGATTTTCATTCATAAAATATGACATGTATTTTCTCCACAAAACCATAGCAGAAGTGCTCCCCTAAATAATTGAATCCATTTAACTTTGTGATTTTAATTTTTAATTTTTTTCATTTTTGTGTTGACAAACCATCACAACCTATGTATAATATCACTTGTCGTTGACGAAGTGTGGCTCAGTTTGGTAGAGCGCTGCGTTCGGGACGCAGAGGTCGTGGGTTCGAATCCCGTCACTTCGACTACTTGGCAGGGGCGCCGAAAGCTTTGAGGAATCAAGGTTTTCGGTGTTTTTTTATGCTTGTAAATAGTGTGCTTGAAATAGCTAAAAAATGACTGGTCACGAATTTGGTCACGAATTTTTTATACACATGCAGTTATTATAAAAGGGAACCCAAAGGTTCCCTTTTGTAACTACTTATTATTGACGCGGAATTGGATATTGTGCACCCATCTTCCAGTCTTTTGAGAAATCAAGTGTTGAATACGCAGCAATATTTGACAGATTATTGTTTTCAACTTTTTCAACTCATGTATACTGACTTTCTGGCGCTCCAGTCTCTGATGCTGAGTTCAAATAATAACAATCAACAATATACCCTTCCGCTACATGTTCACAAATTCCAAAACGAGCTTTTCCTACATTTACACAATTTTTTACAATAGAATCATAGTAATAATTATATCCTATTATACCGCTGCGATTACCTATATCTCCTGCATTTAAAGAATTGTAAATTTTTCCGCATTGGCAGTAACCTGCAATTCCGCCAATACCCTTATAGTCATTATATAAGTTATCAGAATAATTCTGTACAACTTTTCCATAATTTATAACATAATTTATTATTCCTGCATAATTATACCCAACAATTCCTCCAACAGAGTAAGCTCCTTCTATCGTACCATAATTTGTACATTTTTCAACAATTCCATAGGATACAAAACAGATTCCACCACTTTGAGCGCTACGAAATTGATCATTTCCCAAAATATCTTTGTAATAACCATTGGCACTCACATTTGCATAATTCACACAGTGCGAAATTGTTTTATTATTTTCTATTACTAATCCAGCCGCACAGCCTCCCTCTACAACAGATAATATCCGCTAAGATCAATATCTTTTCCCAGTACATAAGTTCTCCCCTTTGAATCTGACGCAAGAATATCACTTAACTGCTTTGCAGTCGTAATAACTGTAGAATTATCTGTTGGTTTATTCGGATTAGCAGCTGGAGTTGCTCCCTTCACAGTCACCTTGCAGCTTGCTTTCTTCTTGCTTCCATCTTTAGCAGTTGCCGTGATGGTGATAGTTCCGCTCTTTCTTCCAGTCACTACACCTTTCGCGGAAACAATTGCAACAGAGGTATTGCTGCTTTTCCATGTAACATTTTTGTTATTCGCAGTTGCCGGACCAACTGTGGCTTTTAAAGTTACACTCTTTCCTACGGTTATATTTGCTGACTTTTTATTCAGTTTTACACTTGTCACTGGCTGCTTTACGGTAACCTTGCAGGTAAGTTTGCTTTTTCCATATTTCGCAGTAATTACCGCAGTTCCTTTTTTCTTAGCTTTTATAACGCCTTTTGAAGATACTGTTGCTACGTTCTTTTTACTGCTTGTCGAGGTGATTTTCCCTTTGGTTCCACTGGCTTTCAATGTGTAGCTTTTTCCCACATTAAGGGAAAGACTCTTTTTGTTCAGCTTGGCCGCACTGACTGATACTGGCATGGCAGCCAGGCTTACCAGGAAGCACATTAACAGCAGTACAGATAATTTTTTAATCTTTTTCATACGCATTGCTCCTTTCGTATGTGATATTAAATTTTGGACAATTTTCACAAAATTCGTACATTTGATTATATATATATCTGTGTATTTTATGTCAATATGCTCGTTGCATAGTCTTACATTGTCAGTCTTTCCGACCGAGATAGTTATTGTTCACTGGCAATTCTTCACAATCAAATAATTCTCTTTATGCAAAAGAACCGGATTTCCGCAAGATGCTGAATATCCGGTTCTTTATTGCATAATAAAAGGTCTGTCGTCCCGTCCAAAGTGCTTTTTTCAATACATCATTTACTTTCCCACCTGCTGGGCTGTTCCTGACAGATCCGATTCCACTGGCAGTCCCCGCAGATTTCTTCACGTTTTCCTGTGGATATGATTTTTTGCTGTACTGCATCTGTAAATTCATAGAAAGCAAGCATCTGCCCTTCTTTTAGTCCACATTCATCCAGTACTGCCGTGTCATATCGCCTCACTTTCTCTGCTGCTTCGCAGATTCCCTCACAATTGTTGGGACAGGCGGAACATATTTCATCTGTTTGCATGACCAGACGTACATCTGCACCTTCGGTAAAAAGATCCAGCATTTCCTGCATATGGGCTGTAAATCCATTACTGTATCCATTTCCGATAAAAAACGCCAGGCACATCCCGTGATGAGGGCGAATGGGATATGTCTGACGTTCTTTCTTACTGAATCGGGACAATTTTGCGTACCCTTCTGGACAAAATAAATGCCAGCGCAATTTTCACAAGATCAGGAATGATAAACGGAATGACGCACCAGCCCAGTACGGTTCCAAGTCCAACAGCTCCTGTTGTCCGTGTATATACGATCATAAACCAGATTGTTCCCATTGCATAGCAGACGATCAGGCCAACTACCATAGAGATAATCTGGACTACAGGCTTCTTGCCCCAGAGGGACTCCATAGCCCACATTACCAGCGCGGAGAAAAGAAATCCGATAATGTAACCACCGGTGTTGTTAAGAAGGATTCCAAGCCCTCCGGAAAATCCTGCAAATACAGGAACGCCGATAGCTCCCAGCAGAATGTAAACCAGAACAGCCAGGCTGCCTCTTTTTCCACCAAGTACGCCAACAGCCATAAATACACCAAATGTCTGTAAGGTAAATGGTACTGTCATTGGAATGGAAATCCAGGAACAGATTGCGATCAGTACGGCAAAAATGGCTATGTATGCCATGTCGTAAGTTTTTGTCTTTGTTGCGGTTACGGTACTCATACTCTCCTCCTTGGGTAAATATTATTTTTGTCAGATACAATCTAACATAGCCCGCTTCAATTGTCAACCTATTATTTATTTTTGGTTTACATTCTGTTTTTTCTCAATTACCTGCAAGAATTAATTAACGGCTTTTCTATTTATCTCTAAAATTCAGCTAACTGCCCACTTTTCATATTTTCATTTCCGTATACAAAATACAGGCAATTCCTTTTGGAGGAACTGCCTGCACAATGATCAGCTGTAATATCTTTTACTATGGTTTGTTTCCATTCCAGCTTTTTACTGAATTCTGTTTTTTTGCATTTGCGCAAGTTGCTGCTTTAAACGTTGAATTTCCTCTTCTGCTCTATTCGCACGCTCTTCTGCCCTATCCGCGCGCTCCTTTTCTCTCTGCGTATTTCGTCTTTCAGCCTGGATGTCCATTTTTTCCATATTTTCAAATAAATATCCCATTCCACAACCTCCAATCTCGCCCATTAATTCTCTCGCATCCTCACTGGGCACATTCATTTTCATTAGTAAAGACCATAAGATATCCCTGTAAATTTCCTTTATTTCCTCAGGTGCATTTCCATAAATGGAATTAACAAGTTGTTCCGATACTTTACAGAATTCTTCATAGTCTTTTGGCGTTTGTATTTTATTAATCAGCATGACCAGCGACATTTCATCGTGTTTCTTACTGAGCTCCTCATTTGTGTATTCATTGACACTTACTACCTGATAAGTAAAATCCGGAATATATTTTTCCATCTGCTCCGCAAATTCAATCCGATCTTTCAAATGAAGATCTGCAGTCCAACGTTTCGCCCCTTCGTAATACACAATAGGAATAATCAGAGGGTATCGGAAGGACTTTCGTTTACTGCTTTCCTTCACTTTCTTATCCTGGCTTTTCTTATACTCCTGCCAAATGGCAGTCATATAACGTAGAAGCTGCATCGCTACATCATAATCGATATCACTTTTGTGCTCGATCAACGAAATTACATAGACCTCTCTTTCCAGTGTTCCATCGGTTTTGCGAATATATACTTTCTTTATCGTATCCGACTCATACTCAACACCTAAAAACGCACGATATTTCCGCGAAACATCCTCAATATCTTCCGGCTGTACATTAGCAAACAGTGAAATATTCGTATAATTTCTCAAGAACTGACTTGTCAGCCTGTCGTTTTTGAATATTTCACGGCTGTTTACATCTCTTACATGTTGTTCTGGATAGTAAACAATGTCTTTTTTTCTTTTGCTCTGTGTTTTTCTGCTCATTTTTCCTCCTTTATGGTGGAAACTTTCCACAGGACAAAAGATATTTACACAATCATCTTAGCATTTTAAATGTTGAAATACAATAAAATCACATATATTTTTCCCGGAAGAACTTCCCAAATCAGCCCAATCATGCTAAACTTAAGAAAAGTAATGCTACGGAGGTTTTTCTCATGGATGTGCACAGCATCAGTACCAGCTGCACCCGCACAGAGTTTGTAGGGACGGCAGTTCTGGATACCATCGGACTTGTAATTTCAGGAGTGGACGATACTCTTTTAAAAGAAATGAATATAGGAACCCGCTATCACACATTGGGACTTTTCAGCTCCCGGACAGGTGCTGCGGGACAGATCACAGCCGTTGATGACGCGGTGAAAGCTACCGGCACAGAAGTTCTTTCCATTGAATTTCCACGTGATACCAAGGGCTGGGGTGGACATGGCAACTATATTGTGATTGGTGGCAATGATGTTTCCGACGTACGCCATGCTATCTCACTGGCATTGGAACTGACGAACAAATATGCCGGCGAATTATACATCAGTGAATCTGGTCATCTGGAATTTGCTTTTTCTGCAAATGCCGGCGGTGCCCTTGCCATGGCATTCAATGCCGTTCCAGGGGAAGCTTTTGGATTCATGGCGGGCTCTCCTGCTGCCATCGGACTCGTAATGGCAGATACGGCAATGAAGGCATCTGCCGTCCATATCACCCGCTATATGACACCAAGTGTAGGCACCAGCCATTCCAATGAGGTAATCCTTGCTATCTCCGGCGATGCCAGCGCAGTAAAAGAAGCGGTACTGCAGGCACGTCAGATCGGACTGGAATTACTGATCGGAATGGGAAGCTATCCGGAAATTCCAGGGACTCCTTATTTATAAAATCAAGCCCCGCTATTATCAGGGAAAATAAAAACACTCAACAGCTTAAAAGGCTTTCTTTTACAGGCAAAACCTTCTAAGCTGTTGAGTGTTTTTTTATTTAATTCAATCTATAAACCTCAGCGCTCTGTAATCCAAATGCCAATGCCTCAGAATGGCTTCCACAATAGATATCCACATGACCATAAGGTGTTCCAAGATCCTCTACTGTATAAACAGTTCCATTGATCAGAAGCTGTGTGCCAAATGGAACCCCCGCCATGGCAACGGTTCTTCCAGCAGTTGGAACAGTTCCACTGGCGGTAAGGTTACCTGCAGTTCCACAGCACTGTGCACAATTGCAGTATGCTGTCAGAGTAAAAGTTCCAAGATAGGTTCCCTGTGAAGAACTTCCTGTACTTCCAGAAGTATCTTCTGTATTTCCGCTGTCACCTTCGGACTCTGCGTAAGAATCATCAGAAGCCCCACTTTCCTCTGTCGTGTCGTCTGCACTATAATCTCCATCCGACTCGCTGTATTCTCCGCTATCAGACTCACTATACTCTGCATCAGTGCCTCCATTCTCAGAGGAACTACTATCTGTTGCAGCCTCCTGCGCAGCTTCCGCTGCTGCCTGCTCAGCCTCTGCAACCTGCAGAAGATCATAAATGCTGCTGTCTGCACTGTCAATCTGTGTATTCAGCGCATTAATCTCATCCTGGCTGGCACTGATCTGATAAATATAAGACTGGATATTCTCACTGGTACTTGCAGTCAGTGCCTGCACCTCCTGCTGTTTGGCCGATTTTTCTTCCAGAAGAGCATCTATATTCTTCGCCTCTTCTTCTGCCTGCTCCTCCTGGGCTTTAATATCTGCCTGAAGCGCTTTATATTTCGCAAGCATATCTCTGTCATACTGGGAAATCTGGGCGATATTCTCAGCACGGTTCAAAAACTGTGCCAGATCCTCTGAAGATAAAAGCAATTCTAACATGGAAGCACTTCCATTCTCATACATATATACGATACGTTTCTTCATATCTTCGTACTGCTTATCAGATGTGGCCTTCGCTTCTTCCAGCTGGTTCTCCAGGGTTTTCAGCTGTTCCTCTTTCTGGGCGGCCTGGATTGCCAGATCCGATACACTGTTGGTAAGCTCTGTATACTGGCCATTCAGCTCCTCAAGGTAGCTCTCAAGCTCCTGCTTCTTACTGGTAAGAGACGCCATATTCGCCTGCTCCTGGTCCAGCGCCGTCTGGGCAGCATCTCTCTGGGCCTGTGCATCTGCGATCTGCTCTTCGGTGGAAGAAGCAAATACAGCCGCTGGCGCTGATACCATCATCATACCGGTTAAAAGCAATGTCAAAACTCTTTTTAATCTCATCTATGTAAACACCTCATTATCTTTTTCGTAGGTCAAGTATAACATATTTTGTAATTTTTTCAACACTTTTATTTAATTTTTGTAATATTTATGTAATATTTATTTTTTTGAAATGTGATTATGGAGTGCGATCCTGCCCGGCAGGGCTTTTTATGCTATAGGGAATTCCAACGGAATTTCCTATAGCATAAAAACACCCCGCATTCCGTGAATCTCTCCACAAAATGCAGGGTGTAAGAACCTCTTTTAACCAATCTGTATAACTACTATTCTATTCCTTATACAGCTGCCTCTTCAGCTGCAGCTTCCTTATATTTCTCGAGAATGATCGTCTGGATCTTGTCACGAGTGGAAGAATTGATCGGATGGGCAATATCACGGTATTCCCCATCAGTTGCTTTACGGCTTGGCATTGCGATGAAAAGACCTTTCTCTCCTTCGATCACCTTGATATCATGTACTACAAATTCTTCATCAATGGTGATGGAAACTACGGCTTTCATCTTTCCCTCCTTCGCAACCTTTCTCACCCGTACATCTGTAATGTTCATTTTTGCGGCCCCTTTCCTCTTAATCGCATTTCCTGCGCTTTAAGTCTTTTTGTATATTACAAGCTATATCTCTCATTTTTCTCCACAACGATCTTCACTTCTCCATCGCCGCTGTAGTAGGAATTGGCCCGGATCGTATCCCGGCTCTCAACAATACAATTCTCGATATGTGTATTATCCCCCAGATATACATCATTCAAAATCACAGAATTCTTAATCACACAGTTGTTTCCAACATAAACATCCTTAAACAGAACAGAGTTCTCAACAACACCATTCACAATGCATCCACTGGAAATCAGGCTGTTCTTCACCTCTGCGCCAGGATTGTATTTTGCCGGTGGAAGGTCATCGATCTTCGTCTTAATGCCCGGCTCCTGCTTGAAGAAATAGTTGCGGATCTCTGGTTTCAGGAAATCCATATTGGTTTTATAATAGGATTCAACTGTGGAAATATTGCTCCAATAGCTGTCAATCTTATATCCGTAGATTCTCTTAAGATTCTTATAACGGATCAGAATATCCTTAACGAAATCATTGCGGCCTTCCTGTGCAGCTTTCTCGATCAGCTCGATCAGCTGTCTTCTTCTGATCACATAAATACCGGTAGAAATCGTATTATACGGGGAAACCATCGGTTTCTCCTCAAATTCCTCGATTCTGCAGTCCTCATTCATGCGGAGTACTCCGAAACGCTCCACCTCTGAAGGATCCGGACAGGTTGTACACACAACTGTGATATCTGCACGCTTCGCAATGTGATATTCCAGCACCTTATTATAATCCATTTTATAAATACAATCGCCGGACGCAATGACAACATATGGTTCATGGCTGTTCTTCAGGAAGCTTAAGTTCTGATAGATCGCATCTGCAGTTCCCTGGTACCAGAAACCATTTTCTTTGGTGATAGTAGGCGTAAATACGAAAAGACCGCCCTGCTTTCTTCCGAAATCCCACCATTTGGAAGAACTTAAATGCTCATTCAGGGAACGGGCATTGTACTGGGTCAGTACCGCAACCTTCTGGATACGGGAATTCGCCATATTACTCAGGGCAAAATCAATACTTCTGTAGCTTCCGGCGATGGGCATTGCTGCAATCGCCCTCTTATCTGATAATTCTCTCATGCGGTTATTGTTGCCGCCTGCCAAAATAATTCCAATTGCTCTCATGCTTTGTCACCGTCCTTTGCTGCAATTACCTGTCCGCTTTCCAGGATACCGTCCGGGTAATCTGCCGGAGTGGTAACACCGGAAATCGCTGTGTTCTTTCCAATCTTAACATTGTCCGGAATCACAGAGCCTTCTCCTATGGTCGCAATGCCAAATGCATATACAGCAGGTTTCTTTACATTCGGTGCTTCCTCGCCGCAGCCAAGCACCACATCATTACCAATGGTAACATCCTCTGCCACGATTGCCTTGTCCATATCTACGTTCTCACCAATGGTTGTATTACGCATGATAATCGAATTTTTGATCACGCTGCCCTTGCCAATTACAACATTCGGTCCTATTACAGAATTATGTATCTCGCCATATATTTCAGATCCTTCACCGATCAGACATCTGTCCAGTACAGCATCCTCTGAAATATACTGTGGCTGAATGATATCACCCTTGGTATAAATCTTCCAGAATTCCTCATAGAGATTAAATTCCGGAATGATATCAATGAGCTCCATATTTGCTTCCCAGTAAGAACCAAGTGTCCCGACATCTTTCCAATAGCCATTGTATTCATAGGCGAAAAGACGCTGTCCTTTGTCTTTACAATAAGGAAGGATATGTTTACCAAAATCACAGCTCTGCTGATCCTTCAAGGCATAAAGCGCTTCCTTCAGAACCGGCCAGCTGAAAATATAAATTCCCATAGAAGCAAGATTGCTGCTTGGGTGCTCTGGTTTCTCCTCAAATTCGGTCACACGGAAGGTCTCATCCGTTACCATGATACCGAAACGGCTTGCTTCCTCGATTGGCACAGGCATACAGGCAATGGTAACATCTGCCTTATTTGCCTTGTGGAAGTCAAGCATCACCTCGTAATCCATCTTATATATATGATCTCCGGAAAGGATAAGCACATAATCAGGATTGTACTGCTCCATATACGCCATATTCTGGAAAATGGCATTGGCTGTTCCTGTGTACCACTCACTGTTTGTGCTCTTCTCATAAGGTGGAAGTACGGTCACACCGCCTTCATTTCTGTCCAGGTCCCACGGAACACCGATACCGATATGGGTATTCAGTCTCAGAGGCTGATACTGTGTCAGAACTCCAACTGTATCAATTCCTGAATTAATACAGTTACTTAACGGAAAGTCGATGATACGGTATTTTCCTCCAAAAGCAACTGCTGGTTTGGCCACTTTTTCTGTCAGTACCCCAAGTCTGCTGCCTTGGCCGCCGGCTAAGAGCATGGCAATCATTTCTTTTTTAATCATGCTATCACCTCTTGTTGTCGTTATGATTTATTATTATACCATACTTCTCTTATTTAGTGAACATTTTTTACAAAATAATTGGCGTCATTTTACTTTTTTTATCGTTATTGTACATGTTTTTTCGACAAACTTTAAAGTGCCTTTGTTATTTTTTATTCATTTTGTACAGTGTTAAAGAAATACTTTGTTTCACATATAGCTCGCCCAAAGAAATACTTTGCATTTTTCCCGGTTCGGGGTATAATAAATGAAAATAATGATAAAAACATCACTTTGATTAAGGAGATTATTATGTATCAGATAGACTTTCATAAACCGCTTCATATCCATTTTATCGGTATTGGCGGAATCAGCATGAGTGGACTGGCTGAGATTCTTCTTGGAGAAGATTTCAAGGTTTCCGGCTCCGATTCCAAAGAGAGCCCCCTTACCGATTCCCTTACGAAGAAAGGCGCACGTATTTTCTACGGACAGCGTGCTTCCAATATTACCGATGATGTAGAGCTTGTTGTTTACACTGCAGCCATTCATCCAGACAACCCGGAGTATGCCTGTGCAGTGGAAAAAGGCATTCCAATGCTTACCAGGGCACAGCTTCTTGGCCAGATCATGCGTAACTACGACACTCCGATCGCAGTCTCCGGTACCCATGGAAAAACAACCACTACTTCCATGATTTCCCAGATTCTTCTGGAAGCAGGCGCAGATCCCACCATCAGTGTTGGCGGAATCCTCCCTTCCATTGGTGGAAACATCCGCGTAGGCCAGTCTGAAACCTTTATCACAGAAGCCTGCGAGTATACCAACAGCTTTTTAAGCTTTTTCCCAAAGATCAGTGTCATCTTAAACATTGATGCGGATCATCTGGACTTTTTTAAGGACATCGATGACATCCGTCATTCTTTCCGCAAATTTGCCCAGCTGCTTCCTGCTGACGGAGCCCTGATCATCAACGCAGATACTCCTCACTATGAAGACATTATCAAAGATCTTCCATGTGAGGTGATTACATACGGCCTTGAGCATGACGCTCAGTATCAGGCTGCCGATATTACTTATGACAAATATGGACATGCTTCCTTCACAGTTCTGAAGGATGGCAAAAAGACCGGAAGCTTTTATCTGAAGGTTCCGGGCAGCCACAATGTTTCCAATGCACTGGCAGCGATCGCACTGGCCAGACTTCTTCAGATTCCGGACGAAACAATTGTCAAAGGACTGGGAAGCTTTACTGGTACAGACCGTCGTTTCCAATATAAAGGGGAAGTAGCAGGCGTTACCATCGTAGATGATTATGCCCATCATCCAACTGAGATCCAGGCCACCTTAAATGCTGCCCACAATTATCCTCACAAGAAACTGTGGTGCGTATTCCAGCCTCACACCTACACACGTACCAAGGCATTGCTTCCGGAGTTTGCACAGGCTCTTAAGCTGGCAGACCATGTAGTACTGGCTGATATCTATGCAGCAAGAGAGACTGATAATCTGGGAATCTCCTCACAGGATCTACAGGCAAGAATCCAGGAACTGGGTACTCCATGTGAGTATTTCCCTACTTTTGATGAAATCGAAAATTTCCTGCTGAATAATTGCGAAACAGGAGACCTTCTGATCACAATGGGTGCTGGCGATGTTGTAAAAATCGGTGAACAGCTGCTTGGCAAATAATCTGTGACATCTGTTGCCTTTGGTATCTTTTACAACTTTTTGCATCTTTTGCAACAATCTGCGGTATTTGCAACTTTTTGCAGTTTTACATCGGCGACTGTCATGGCTTTTTAAAGCCTGACAGCCGCCGTTTTTTATTTTGCACCAGTTCCTTTTTTTCAGACATATCCTAAAATTTTATCCACACACACACAAGCTTGTAAATACAAGTATTTTGGAAGTTATCCACATTATCCACATGCTTATGCACATTTTCACATCAGGTTCCATGTGGATTCTTATGTGTATAAAGTGCTTAACATAATATTACGACACCGCTCGACAAAAATCACAGTTTTTCTTTAATTTTCTGCATTTTCCTGGTTTCCCATAAATATTATGCGCAACTGGGTTTCCACATTATCCACATTATCCACATTGTAATCCACACACAGTCGCTGATATCCACCGCCCAAAATCTGCTATTCTCTTTTAAAAAATGTTGTGCTATAATGCAAGCATCAAACTGGATGTCCCAAAGGAGAATCCCCATGATCAAGTTACATAGCACAGGGCTTAATGATGCCACTGTTTTATCCAATATTTTTATTGACCGTTTTATGCCAAAGGCTAACGGTGAATTTGTAAAAGTATATATTTACCTGCTTCGCATGCTGGGCAGACCAGGCGCTGCTTTTGGGCTTTCCCAGATGGCAGACTCTCTGTTCTGCACAGAGGGGGACATTCTCCGCGCGCTAAAATACTGGGAGAGCGAAAATCTGGTCACACTTTCATATGAAGATAATGCTCTGGCAGGGATTACTTTAAGGACGCCCTGGAATGAGGATGACGTCCTTGCCGCAGTGGCACCGCAGCAGACAGATGAAGCTGATTCGGCGGCTGAATCTGTTTCTAACGTTCCTTCCACCAGTCCTCTTTCCGAGGTCAAGCCCCTTACTCCGGACCGGGTGAAAGAGCTGAAGCAGAACGAGGATATCATCCAACTTCTTTATATTGCCGAGCAGTACCTTGGTAAAACCCTCACGCCTACAGAGACACGCAAGATTCTGTTTTTCTATGATGAACTGCATATGTCCGTGGATCTGATCGATTATCTGATTGAATACTGTGTGGGACGTGACCACCGCAGCATCCGTTACATAGAGACAGTGGCTATGGCCTGGAGGGAAGAAGGAATCACCACAGTTGAGATGGCCAAGGATTCCACATCCCGCTACAGCAAAGAATATTTTTCCGTTCTGAAAGCCATGGGCATCACGAACCGTAATCCTTCCGATGTGGAAATTTCCCTGATCAATACCTGGACGAAGGATTATGGCTTTACAATGGAGCTGATTCAGGAAGCCTGCTCCCGTACTGTCCTGCAGACCGGACAGCCAAGTTTCCCATATGCAGATAAGATTTTGCAGCGCTGGAAGGATAAAAATATCCGTACCCTGGAGGATGTACGTCTCCAGGATGCCCAGCACCAGAAGCGCAAGCTGGAAAAGTCTGTTAGTAAACCAGCACAGCAAAAATCTGCTGCACCTAACCGTTTTAATAATTTCCATCAGAGAGATTATGATTTTGCAGAATATGAGAAGAAACTGCTCAATAAACCGAATTAACCCTGTCATTTATAGAACAAACATGTTTTAACTGGAAGGAGAATTTTTAATGCCCTTACAGAATTACCAATATGATACGATCATGCGTGAATATAACCGCCGGCAGGCCCGCAACCGGCGTCGGCAGGAGGAGCATCAGACTGAGGCCTATGAGAAGCTTCCACGTCTCAGGGAAATTGATGAGGAGGTTGCCACATTAAGTGCGAGGAAAGCACGCGCCCTGATCAGCCGCCAGGAAACTGGTATAGAGGATCTACGCAATGATATTGCACTGCTTTCCCAGGAGCGCACTGCTCTTTTGTTGTCAGCCGGCTATCCGGCTGATTATCTGGAGATGACATATACCTGCCCGCTTTGCCAGGATACCGGCTATATCGGCAGCCAGAAGTGCTCCTGTTTCAAGAAAGCTGAGATAGAACTTCTGTACACACAGTCAAATTTGAAAGAAATTCTTGAAAAAGAGAACTTTGACCACTTTTCATTTGACTTTTATTCTGATACAATAACAAATGATTCAACGGGACTGACCGAACGTGAGACTGCGCGCCGTGCTTATCATCTTGCGAAGGACTTTATTGCTGACTTTGATAATTCCTTCCAGAATCTTTTTTTCTATGGCGATACAGGCGTGGGTAAGACCTTTCTTTCCCACTGCATTGCTCATGATCTTCTGGACAGTGCACATTGTGTACTGTATTTTTCTGCATTTGAGCTTTTTGATTTTCTTGCAAGCTCTGCTTTTTCCAGAGGCGGTGATGCCCCTGATGATGAACCGATTTTTGACTGTGACCTGCTGATCATTGATGATCTGGGCACAGAGCTTACTAACAGCTTTGTATCCTCACAGCTTTTCCTGTGTATCAATGAGCGGATCATGCGCAAGAAATCTACAATCATTTCCACAAACCTGAAACTGGAAGATTTCTCAGCAACTTATTCTGAGAGAACCTTTTCCCGTATTGCCAGCAACTATCAGATGACCAAGCTTGTGGGAAAAGATATCCGCATTCAGAAAATTTTTTTAGGAGGAAAGTAAAGAATGGCACAAGAAGAATTGACTACACTTCCCGTTGGAAGACTGGGATTAGTTCCTTTGGAAAGCTGCAAGAGCCTTGGGCAGAAGGTCGATGAATGGCTCGTTCGGTGGCGTAAGGAGCGTGAGCATTCAGAATCAGATTCTTTCGCCTTTGAAGGATACAAAAGAGATTCCTACACGATCAAAGTTCAGAACCCGCGTTTCGGTTCCGGTGAAGGCAAATGCGTGATCACTGAATCAGTCCGGGGTGATGATATTTATATTCTTGTAGATGTATGTAACTATAATATCTCTTACCCTATCGGCAAATATACGAACCTGATGTCTCCTGATGATCACTACCAGGATCTGAAGCGTGTGATTGCAGCGATCGGTGGAAAAGCCCGCCGTGTGAATGTAATTATGCCATATCTTTATGAAGGCCGTCAGAGCAAGCGTATCGGAAGAGAGTCTCTTGACTGCGCGACCGCCCTTCATGAACTGATCAATATGGGTGTTGAAAACATTATCACTTTCGACGCACATGATCCACAGATCCAGAATGCTACACCGCTTCATGGATTCGAGACAGTCCAGCCTTCCTATCAGTTTATCAAGGCTCTTCTGAATCATGAGCAGGGACTTCATATTGACAATGAGCACTTCATGATCATCAGCCCGGATGAGGGCAGCATGAGCCGTGCTATTTATCTTGCTAATATTCTCGGTGTTGACATGGGTATGTATTACAAACGTCTTGATTATTCCAAGAATGTAGATGGCAGGCACCCTATCGCTGCTTATGAGTTCCTTGGACCAAACGTAGCAGGCAAGGATATGATCCTTATTGACGATATGATTTCTTCCGGAGATACTATCCTTAAGATTGCTTCTCTTTTGAAGGAAAGAGGTGCCGGCAGAATTTTCCTCTGCTCCACTTTCGGTCTGTTTACAGATAATCTTAAAAAGTTTGATGAAGCATATGCCGCAGGCGTATTTGACAGGCTTCTTACTACAAACATGGTATACCAGTCTGATGAGCTTCTTGCAAAACCATATTACATTTCCTGTGATATGAGCAAATACATTGCACTGATCATCGATACTCTGAATCATGATATGTCTGTAAGCCATCTTCTGAATCCGGTTGACAGAATCAAGCGCTGTGTAAACAAATATATGGCTCAGTATGAGAAATAAGAATTAAAGACTAGGAAGGGCTGACACGATTGTTTGTGTCAGCCCTTTTTTGTTAAAACTTCCAATAAACCAATTATCTTTCATTTTGCCAAAAGCTTTGCCATGTTCTAGCTACGCCAACCAAATTTAGGCAAAATTTCCGCAAAATGGGGCGTGCAGATTGCAGGAATGATTTTTCAAACACGCTCTAGTTTGCAGTAATAAGCACTACCTGCCTGGACTGCTTTTTCAGCCATCTTTCCACCCGTCCAAGCAGTTCTTTATTAGTTCCACTAAAAATATCGTCCAGTACTACCGGAAGCACTTCCTCAACTGCAAACAATTCGCTTGCTGCCATTCCAATAGAGAAATACAGAAGCTCCAGTTCTTCACTGTCCAGATTTTCAGCTTTTATGGTTCCAGTTTCTGTAACAAGCTCAATGCTTTGCCCCTCATCTCCATAGAACTCCATATATTTTCCATTTGTAAGCTCTCGGAAGATTCTGGAAGCCCGTATCCGTATCTTTCTGCCTTTCTTCAGATAAATATCCCGTGATAACATTTCGATTGTATCCAATGCCAGGGTAAGGGCCTGTGTTTCCATATCCTCTGAGGTAGGCAGTGCCGTCTCTGCCTCATATTCCTGATACTCACTCTGCAGATTCGTAAATGCAGTCAGCTTCTCTTCATAGCTTCCATTGATGTCTTCCCTGCTAGATTTCAGTTTTTCCTGTTGCGACTGCAAATGCACTTTTTTCTTCTTTTGCTTTATAAATTCCGTCCGCAGTTTTCTTCTTGCAGAAAGCGTATAGATTACAGTTGCTATTGCTGCGAGGACACACACATCCATCCCTATTTTAGACATTTCATCGATTAGCTGGAATCTTCCAATAATACCCACAATTCCAACAATAATAGCCAAAAGCCCAGCAATCACCATTCCAAGATTCTTTTTCTCTATGGCCTGCAATTGCGTTTCAATTACTGCCGCTTCTTCTTTTCCGGCTGTAGAATGGATTTCTGCCTGTTCCTTGGCAACCTGTCCCTTTTGACCGCGCAGACTGTCCAGTTCATTTTCCAGAATTTCCAACTTACCGGCAAGGATTTCTTTTTCCTTTTGAACTGTTTTCTGGCTGCGTTCCTTCTGCGTAAGATATCCCTTCCGCCACATTTTCAACATCTGTTCTGATCTTCCAAGATCCACCAGCTGGTCAGCACTTTTACTAAGAATCATAAGTTTACTTTGAATCTCTTTTGCCTTTTCTGTTGGAGAAATACCGCCAAGAGGCTCTACCAGCATAACATTATCAAATATGGTTTCGCTGATTCCGCCAAGAAGCTTCTTCATTGGTTCCTCTTCCATATTCAGAAGTTTCTGGTCATCTTCACAGAACAGTTCACATTCCTCTGTTTCTATGCCAGATTTCCGTGTTAACCGGTAATTTTTTCCAGCAGCCTGAAACCATATTGTCCCGCCGTGTTCCTCTAATGGAGCAACATCGCTTCCCTCTGCCTGTAAACCATTCTTCCCCCTGCCTTCCTCTGGCATTCCAAAGAACATATTTTTTACAAAAATAAATACAGTATTTTTTTCAGCTTCATCCGCCTCATAGACCACATTCATTCCAGGAGATAATTCAATGGATTTATTATGAAGTCCACCAAAATCATTTATTAATATGCGTTTTAAAATCATATATTTTTGTTACCTCTTTTCAACTGGAATGTCTGGTTTCCAGCAATGCCTGCAGACCATAATAGAACGCCTTATCTTCCACTGTATTTCTGTTTTTTTCCAGAAAAAAGTGTATATAATCCCCTATCAATGTCCCGGCATACTTCTCCTGCAGCTCTTCCAGATCATACGCAGGTCTTGTCTCATCCAATACTTCCGTAATATTTCCAAAAGACTTTAACTTCTCCGGAATCAGAAAAAGTTCTGGTTTCCTTTTCCCCTGAAGGATTATCCTGTATATATTCAGACCACCTCTTCTGAATATCTCATCCTTCAATTTTTCCTCGATAGACAACTGGGTACTTTCCTCATTTACGGTAATCAGTAACTGGCTGTATGTCCTTACAGAAAACGGAACAAACCTGGTTCTTATTTTTCCATTTTCAATTCGTCCCTCAATGTAGCCATGTTCCCCGAAATCATTGTTTTTGACAGGTTCCAGCGCTCCACTGTAAGCAGCCATATCCCGGATCACATTTTGTGGTGTATGAAAATGGCCAAGTGCAATATAATCAAAGCCTGCACCAGCAAGTGCAGCCACATTCACAGGGCAATGTTTTTCATCCCCACCGTGGGCTAAAAGAATATGCACACCTTCTTTCTTAGCAGGACGCACGTCATCATACATGGGCTCTACAATTTCCGGATGCTCATAACTCATTCCATATACATATATGCCATCTTCCGGATTCTCCACACAGGTAACCCTTTCTTTCTCAAAAAAAGTAACATTAGGTGCCCAGGGAAAGCTTCTGTAAAAAGAATCCGCCTTCAGATAATCGCTGTCTCCAGCCATCAGGTAAATCCTGGTTTCTGGAATCCCTGAAAACAGCTCATTAACTTCCTTTAGTTCGTGCGGCAGTGGCTGGCGGTGAAACAGATCTCCGGCTATAAATAACAAATCCACCGGATTTTCGCGGATACCCGCAATAACCCGGCGGAATGTTTCCCAGATTTCATTCGCCCGCTTCTCACTCCATGGGCAGCCCCTGTCTGGAACCGCTCCAAGGTGTACATCTGCAAGATGAATAAATCTCATTCTTTTACCTCTTTTTATAAATCGCAGTTATTAACTGTTCTCGGGAATGGAATCACGTCGCGGATATTACCCATTCCTGTAAGATACATTACGCAACGCTCGAATCCAAGGCCGAATCCAGAATGACGTGTAGAACCGTATTTACGCAGATCAAGGTAGAAATCATAATCTTCTTCCTTCAGTCCAAGCTCGTCCATACGTGCTTTCAACTTGCCATAGTCATCCTCTCTCTGGCTTCCGCCGATGATCTCGCCAATTCCAGGAACCAGGCAGTCCATAGCAGCTACCGTCTTGCCATCCTCGTTTGCTTTCATATAGAAAGCTTTGATTTCTTTCGGATAGTCAGTAACAAAAATAGGTTTCTTGAAAATCTGTTCTGTCAGATAACGCTCATGCTCTGTCTGCAGATCACATCCCCAGGATACTTTATAATCAAATTTATCATTATTCTTCTCAAGCAGCTCGATTGCTTCTGTATAAGTAACACGGCCAAACTCTGAGTTTGCTACATGGTTCAGTCTGTCAAGAAGTCCCTTGTCTACGAAAGAATTAAAGAAATTCATTTCCTCCGGAGCATTCTCCAGAACGTAGCGGATCACATATTTCAACATGGACTCAGCCAGATTCATATTGTCCTCAAGATCAGCAAATGCACATTCTGGCTCGATCATCCAGAATTCGGCTGCATGACGTGTAGTATTGGAGTTCTCTGCACGGAAAGTTGGTCCAAATGTATATACATTACGGAATGCCTGTGCAAATGTCTCACAGTTCAGCTGGCCGCTTACTGTCAGATTTGTCTCTTTACCAAAGAAGTCCTGGGAATAATCAATGTTTCCTTTATCATCAGTAGGAATATTGTTCAGATCCATTGTAGTAACCTGGAACATTTCACCAGCGCCTTCACAGTCACTTCCAGTGATCAATGGTGTGTGTACATAAACGAAGCCTCTTTCCTGGAAGAATTTGTGGATCGCGTATGCACAAAGAGAACGTACACGGAATACAGCCTGGAATGTATTTGTTCTGGAACGGAGATGTGTGATTGTTCTCAGATATTCAAGGCTGTGACGTTTCTTCTGAAGGGGATAATCTGGTGCGGAAGCTCCCTCAACAGAAATCTCTGTAGCCTGAATCTCAAATGGCTGCTTCGCCTGCGGAGTCGCTACAAGAGTTCCCTTTACAATGATCGCAGCTCCTACATTCAGCTTGGAAATCTCAGCAAAATTATCCATTGTATCATGGTAAACAACCTGAAGTGTCTCAAAATATGTTCCATCATGAAGAACAATGAATCCAAATGTCTTGGAATCGCGTACGCTTCGTACCCAGCCACCGACTGTAATCTCCTGATCCAGGTATTTCTCACGCTCTCTATAAATCTCTTTTACTGTTGTAAGTTTCATAATTTAGTTCCTCTTTCTCCTCATTTTTCCAAACACTCGTTTCTCTATAGTATAGACTATTCCTCTTATTCGCGCAAGGATATTTTAATTGATTCGTGTATGATTCATGCATGATTTCTTGCAAAATTCTTTAACTGAAAAGAGATCCCGGCCCGCAAACATCCAGGCTGAGATCTCCTCTTTTGTAAATTCCGTAAGCTTTTATTTCGATGAGTTTTATCAGTTTTTATTTTTCAGTTTCTATCTTTTTCAGCTTTTAATGCGTAGTCAGGTAATCCAGACAATATTTAAATATCCGCTTATACGTCTTCGTAGTATAATGCAGACCATCATCTGTGGTCACATCCTGACCTCCACCTCCCAGATTCGTTCCATAACCGTTTCCAAGAAGGTAGGAATAGGTATCAATATATCCATAGGAACTGCTTAAGCCACTTTTCATAACAGAATTGAACTTGCGGATAACCTCTTCTTTTCTTATGGAATTTCTGCCTAAATACTCAATCGTCTTACTGTTAACCGGATTCACAGACATGATAAACAGCTTACAATTTTTCTTCTGAAGATTTCCAGCAATTTTCTGTAAATATTCTACATAATTGTACATATTTCCAGGATCGTTGACACCCAGGTTAAAAATTACAGCTGTTGGCCGTTGCACGGAATAACTTGATTCAGCAAGTTTGAGAATCGAATTGATTCCCTCCTGTTTCAGCCAGTCAAGCCCCTTTCCTTCCTGACACACAAAATCAATATCTCTTGTAATGCCAGAATCTGTACCAAATTGTCTCTGTAATGTAAGCTCCATACGGACAGTTCTGGAATCTCCCACAAATATTATGTGGTTATATCCCCTGCTGCCACTTCCATTTCCGATTCTCCATCCACTAGAGGCAATCAGATCAGAAGCCGTCAGTTCTTCCTCATAAGCTCGGTTAAATACAACTGCATAAAGCTTCAGGTTTCCATTTACCGTAATCGTATCTCCTGCTTCATAACGGGGTGCTGTTCTCTTACCAGGCTGGACATCCCATCCCATAAACGTGTATCCCGAAGCATTTCGTACAGATGGAAGTGTATAAGTGTTTCCAGAAGAAACACTTTCTGTCTTATAAACAGTACCATTGTTTTTGCAAAGAGTTACCGTAAATGCTTTGCTCGTTTTGTATACCGCATAAAGCTTCTGTGTTTTCTTGATCCGTACTTTCTGTCCTTCTGTATATGTAGCTTTTGATGCATTTTTGCTTGTACTCCATCCTAAAGCTTCATACCCATTTTTCACAGGAACCGACGGTAAAGTCATGTAGCTATTACGGGTAACCGATTTGTTCAATGACTTAAAACTGCTGTTGCTACTTCCATTGGAATTATAAAAGTAAACTTTATATACACCAACCTTTTTCCGGACTGCATACAGACTTATGTTCTTTTTCAGCCGGATTTTCTTACCTGCGGTATATACCGCTTTCGTCGCATTTTTCTTCGTAGACCACCCAAGATTCTGATAGCCTGTCACAGATGGAACTGCTGGCAGCTGAATCCTGGATCCCGCCTTCACCTTAACCCGAAGATCTGTATAAGAAGGCTTTCCGCTGGTATTCCAGAATCTGGCAGTAACATACTGGGTAGCAGCCTGCACGGTCTGTACACCACCAATGGTAGTCCCCTTCTCATTTCCTACAGACATTCCGGACACTACCAGCATAACCGTCAGCAAAATCCAGAAAATCGCACTTTTCTTTTTTTTATTTTCCATAGACACTCCTCTGCTTTTAAATGTCTCTCCTGTTCCCTTTAGTTTCAGTATAATAGAAAACCTTTTTTCTTTCAACCTTTAAACAAGTATTTTCACATTTTTGTTACATTTTTGTTACTGACATATTGCAAAGAAGCTGTTTTTCAACATTTTTACAGTACCTGGATAAAACGCATAAATGCATCTCTTCCCTCTTCCGTACATTTATAGACTCCTGCATCTTCCAGAACATGTACAAATACATTTCCAACCTCTTTATGCAGAACTTCTTCAATATTACTGCGGTCGAGATGATCATATTTCGGAAGAAATTCTTTTACCCATTCTGCATGCTTCTCAATTTTCTCATTGGATGCAACATCCTTTCCTTCCAGAATATAATCTGCCAGAAGCTCCAGCTCTTCTTTCAGTCTTGCCGGAAGAACAGCAAGTCCCATAACCTCGATCAGACCAATGTTTTCTTTCTTAATGTGATGATACTGGGCATGCGGATGATATACTCCAAGAGGATTCTCCTCTGTAGTAATATTATTTCTTAAAGTCAGATCCAGTTCATACATATCACCCTTTTTACGTGCAATCGGAGTAATGGTATTGTGTGGTTCCCCATCTGTCTCAGCAAAAATAAATGCATTCTCATCTGTATAACCTCTCCATACCTCCAGCACATGTGTCGCAAGATCTATCAGTCTCTTCTCATCTTTATGACGGATACGCAGTACAGAAAGCGGCCATTTTACAATGCCAGCCTCTACATCTTCATATCCTGGAATAGTTACATGTTTCTCAATTTCAGCTTTCGCCATTGCAAATGTATAATGTCCTCCCTGGAAATGGTCATGGCTGAGAATAGAACCGCCTACAATAGGAAGATCTGCATTGGAGCCAAGGAAATAATGCGGAAACAGCTTTACAAAATCAAACAGTTTAATAAAGGTATTCCGCTCGATTTTCATAGGTGTATGCTGGAAATTGAATACAATACAATGCTCATTATAATACACATATGGAGAATACTGCATTCCCCATGGGCTGTCATTAATTGTAATTGGAATAATTCTATGATTTTCCCTTGCCGGATGATTTGCACGGCCTGCATAGCCTTCGTTTTCCGGACAGAGCAGACATTTCGGATAACTGCTTGATTTTACAAGCTTTGCAGCTGCAATTGCTTTTGGATCCTTTTCCGGCTTGGAAAGGTTGATCGTAATATCCATAGTTCCATAAGGAGAATCCACAGTCCACTTCTGATCTTTCTTTACACGATAACGTCGGATATAGTCGCTATCCTGGCTCAATTTATAAAAATAATCTGTAGCTTTCTCCGGTGATTCCTCGTATTTCTCCCAAAAAGTCTTCTGTACCTGGGCCGGACGTGGCATGAGGCAATTCATTAATCTGGTATCAAACAAATCCCTGTAAACCACACTGTCCTGAATCAGTCCACGTGCTACAGCTTCATCAAGCAGCTCTTTCAGAACTTCTTCCAGATTAATGTCTGAATATTCTTCTGCTGGTTCCATGTATTCGTCTTCTTTAAAAACATCAAGAAGAAGATTTGTTGTGTAATTTTTCTCACAGGCAGGTGTTAATCCTGTTTCAATTCCATACTGTACCAGTTTTTTGATATTTTCGCTTAACATTTTTCTGTCCTTTCCTGTTACTTTATTTTATGCTCCCAATTGTTGCTTTTCAATTGTTGCTTTCATTTATGCTTTCTACATAACTGATAAAAATATTACCAGCCTTTTCAAACAGGTCCGTACTGTCATTCATACCATACGGGTAAGTTTCACCTTTTACCGGGTCATACAGATAGGTGTTATACTCATCATACCCAATGATCAATACACAGGTATTGTCTCCTGTTTTGGCTATCACAGGTCTCTGGGCACTGATCTCATATAATACACTGTCCAGGGTGCAGCCAGAAAGATTTATAACTGTTCCCTCTGCTCCAAGAGCCTCCTGCAAAGCAACTGTATCTGTAGATGCAGTCTTCATCGCTTCTGGAATATCCTCCAGGTTAAGTGTCAACTTGGTTTTCTTATTACCGCGTTCCCATACATACTGCTGTGCACGGTTCAATACCACGCCAGTCTGTTCATCAGCCCGTAATACTGCAAGTGCAGGATCTGTATAAATACCATCCAGACCACCTTTTGCGTAAACATAATAAACATTCTCATCTGGAACCTGGATATCCAGAACAACACGGTCATCACCTGCATTTTTCATTTTTGCATATACAACCAATGCATCCTGTATCTCCGGTGCCTCATCAAGTGACAGTCTTACCTGTGTTCCGGTTCTGTTATTGCTTACCAGTTCTATTGAAGCAATGCTTGCCGCAGCTTTTGTATTATTCAGAATATTATCTTTATTAACTAATTTATAACCTTTTTTTGACTTTTTAGACAGTTCAAATTCCATCATGGTATTTCCCATGGTCACATTGGTTATGTATAGTCCTTCCTGATGATATTCCTTTTTTAAGGTTCCGTCAAACCCCTCAATACGGATAGTATGAATACCTGTAGTCTCCCGCCCGTTACTGTCTGAGATACGATCTCCATCTACTACGATTCCGTACACAAGATCCTCATTCATAAAACCGGTTAACGTAAGTGTCTGTCCTTGCGACGGTGCAAGAGTTCTGGTTTCCAATGTTTCAAAATCTATTTCTTTTATATATCCTGCACTTTCACCATTCTGGATCACCCATGCAGCATGAGCTCCTGTGTCTGATACGGCAAATGCATCTGTCCGGATATCCTGATCCAGAACTTCGCTCTTTCCATCTGTAATATTTATTCTGTAAAGCTTCTGTGCAAATAATAAAAATAACGAATTATCTGTACTTACATATGATAAAGTCCCAAGATCTTCTTTCAGAAATTCATAGGACTCCGTAGACGGAATAAATACTTTTTCCTCCACAACATTCTGGTCATTGCTGTAATGATATACACATACCCCACAGTATCCTTCCCGTATTCCACGGTTCATATATCCGTACAGAACGAAATCAACATCTCCATTATCTTCCACGCGAATGATTTTTATATTATGCTCTAATCTCGCATCTCTGAAGTCCCCATCATTTTCTTTACGGAAACTGAATATTCTGGAAAACTTTCCATCATCCGGTGAATATGACCACAGATCTCCTTCCTGAACAAATGCGATAACCCCGGCATTTTCATTCATCATATATTCTACATTTCGGTCTCTTACGCCAAGAAGAAGGCCTTTATCCGAAATACTTATGGAACTTTCGCTAAATACCTGAGATGCACTCCTGTTGAAATCCAAAAGCATAATTCTGGTCTCAGTATAACGCATCCGGTAAAATTCTGTCACATCATAAATTTCCTGTTTTCCCTCTCCATTGGTTGCTACAATCTGATATTCCAGGGAAAGACTGGCTGTTGTTTCATTTATGTCCTTTACAACCGGAATACCTCTCCTGTAAATCTGGGGACTTAAATTTCCCCAGCTTATCTCTGCAAATGTAGAATTGATATTAACAGATGTATAATTCGTGGCACTTCCTGAATTATCTGGTTCCAGATAACTTGTCAGATCCTCTGCAGATGCCTTATCCATACATTTCTCATAAAAGCTTTGTACAAATTTTACATACTGTGCAGCGTTCACATTCGATCTTGATACCACACGTGTATAATAATACGCAGTTCCTTTATTTGTCTCCAGAGATATCTGCAGGGAATACTCCTGATTCATAAGAAGATCACTATTTATCTGGATCTTTGTTGTCAGATAGCTATCCTGTTTGTCAAGACTTTTCACTTTACGATTTTCAAGTACCTTGCTTCCATCTGAAGTACGGATTTCATACGAAAAGCTCTTCACCTTTGTATCATAAGGATTTATAACAAAAGATAATTCCCTGGATGTATCTAACGGAGTTACACTATCCCTGATAAAATCTGTTTGCATGGGCTGTGCATATCCATACATTCTGTTTGCGTAATTTCCATCAAAATCAACCATTATCTCCGGAAAAACCGGATCATTCATATCAGAGCGGTCATCCGTTGTCTCGCTATTCAGCAGAAAAGAGCTTCCTGCTACGCCGAGAACAAAAATAAACAGGAGAATCACTGCCCTGCGCAAAAATTTAATCATCTTTTCTCCCCTTAATTTTCTGAATGTACCTCCCCCTCTGGGTACAAAAGTCGTTCCAATGTGGGATTAATATGCAGCGAATCCATAAGATCCGCAGCTTTTTTCATATTCTTTTTGTTTCCAGTTTTCACAGCACGGATAAGAAGATTCTTCGGAGTATGTTCCATGTCTATAAATTCCAGAAGCTGTGTTTCATATCCCATACTTTCCAGAAGATTAGCCCGGATTCCATCTGTAACAAGCGCAGATATTCTCTCTTTGAGAATTCCATACTTCAAAACCGGCTCCAGCATTTCATTTCTGATCTGACGATTTACCTCATGCTGACAGCATGGCACTGATAAAATCACCTTTGCGCCCCATTCTACCGCCTTTGCTAGAGCATAGTCCGTCGCTGTATCACACGCATGAAGCGTTACTACCATATCTACCGCGGAAACGCCTTCGTAATCGGCAATATCTCCCTGATAAAAGTGTAATTTCTTATACCCATATTTTTCAGCAAGCTCATTACATTTTTTTATTACGTCCGTCTTCAGATCCAGGCCTATTATATTAACATCATAGCCTTTTAATTCTCTCAGATAGTAATACATGGCAAATGTAAGATAGGATTTCCCACACCCAAAATCCAGTATCGTTACCTCTCTCTGCTTTTCAAGCCTCGGAAGGATATCCTGAATAAATTCCAGGAACCGGTTAATCTGACGGAACTTGTCATATTTCTGGGTAATAACTTTCCCCTCTTTATTCATAACCCCAAGGTCAACCAGAAACGGTACCGGAATATTTTCCTTCAAAATATACTGCTTCACACGGTTATGCGCCAGTATCTGTGGATTCTTCCCCATCTTTCCCAGCATGTCTGTATTCTGCGCATCACTTTTCCCCAGTTCGTTTCCAGGATGACGTTTGGTCTTTATTGTCATCCTGCCTTTTTTACTCACCAGAACAGTTCCGTCCAGTGCCATCCCACTGGCCTGAAGTTGCAAAAAATTGTTCAGCAGCTCATTTTTCAGATAACTGATCAGTTCTTTCTTTGGGTAATTCTTGTGAAGTACTTTAGGTCCTACCGTTTCAGAAGCCTGGTAAACCACCTGTCCTTTAATTTCCACAGGACGTACCTTGATCTTTGAAGGTCCTTCTCCCTTGTTGCCGCTTAAGACAATCTGATTTAGCTGTTCATTTATCTGCTCTTCTAAATATTCATCTATTGTTTTCATAGTTTATTCTATCGTTTTCATATTATATTCTATTTTCTTTTATATTCTGTAATCCTATTTGCTCATTTTCGTAACTGTTCAGAGCCAGCCCTTAAATGGATTTTGTTAAAAAACCTCCTGGCTCTGAACAATTACACACTTTCTATCATCTGTAAAAAACCCCACGGCACCGTCTTCTCCGGCATCTTCTTCTGGATATTTCATGAAAAAGCAATACTTCCACCAAATCTCCCAAAAGGCCGTCTGACATTGCCTCTACATCGGACTCCTTTTTTACCTCATCCATGATTTTGGTTCCAAGATGATAGAGCATATACCGATCCGGATGCTCATCATACAATCTGCTGCCTTCGTAATCCAAAAGGTCGCATTCTTCTTCCACTTTTTCCTGAATTTTTCTTGCAGTCTCCGGATAATATGATTTCATCAGGGAAAATTCTTTCTCCTGCTCCATTTCCCCTCTGTAAATCATGGGATTTGCAAAGCTGGTGTAAAATGGATAAAAATCTTTATATATCATATCAGCATTCTGATTCCTTTTCCATTTCACTTTCAGTATATGCAACAGTGTTCCATCAGGTCAATTATGCCATTTTTGCCAGCATATTAAGAGTAAGATTCACACTGTGTATAGCAGCTGCTTTTTCAAATTCTCCGTAATCCATCTGTGCACTTCCATCAGCTTTGTCTGAAATAGCACGAATGACAAGGAATGGAATTTCATTCAGATATGCAGCCTGTCCAATAGCTGCGCCTTCCATTTCTGTCGCATATGCTGAAAATTCTGACACGATTCTATCCTTTACATCCTTATCACAGACAAACTGGTCTCCGGAAGCGATCCTGCCTTCAAATACCTGAATATCTGGATTCACTTCACGGCATACCTCGCCTGCAAGTTTGCGCAGCATCTCATCAGCCGGAAAGAAAAATACAGGCATCTGAGGAATCTGGCCTTTACGGTATCCAAATCCCGTAGCATCCATATCGTGCTGTACAACATCTGTAGAGAGCACAATATCCCCAATATTGATATCTTTATTCAGGCTTCCTGCAACCCCTGTATTTATAATTGCATCTACACAAAATACATCTGCCAGAATCTGTGCACAGATACCTGCATTTACCTTTCCGATTCCGGAACGGACTACAATCGCTTTCTTTCCGGCTAAAGTTCCCTCAAAAAATTCCATAGAAGCCTTTTTTATAATCCTGACATTCTCCATTTTTTCTTTCAGAATTGCAACTTCAACTTCCATTGCACCAATAATACCAATTGTCTTCATTAGGCATTCTCCTCTATTTTTATCTCTTATTTAAAAGTAAACTGATTCTTTCTCTGCCATTATACCAAAACTTCTTCCCATATCCAACTTAAATTTGGCATGGAAAGTTATATTATGTTCTGTTATAATAAGAACAGGTGCAAATATTTGTTTCCGACTTTATAAATACAATTGGAGGAAAAGCAATGGAATATAAAACAAAAGGTGTTTGCTCTATGGCAATCCAGTATGATCTTGATGATGAACAGAAGGTTCATAATGTGAAATTCATTGGTGGATGTTCTGGCAATACCCAGGGCGTTGCCAAACTTGTAGAAGGCATGCCAGCCAAAGAAGTAATCGCACGTCTGGAAGGAATCCAGTGTGGCCGCAGACCAACTTCATGTCCAGACCAGCTTGCTACTGCTTTAAAAGAAGCACTTTCATGATCATTTCCCCGGGATCTTAAGTCCCGGGGATTTTTATTCAACTATTTTTTATTATTCAACTATATTGATTCGTTCTGTATCCATTTTACTTTCTATACAGGTACAATTTTATCTCTTTCAAATATCATTTCTGTCCCATTTATCACATAAAGACTGCACATCCCGGGAAAATTTCTCCAGATCTTTATTTGGACATCCTTCATTTTTGCGGATAACTGACAACAGACGATATCCAAGGGCAAGAAGCTTTTCGTATACCCTCGCAGCTTTGGACGCTTTTTGAACAGTGGAAGTTTTCTCAATTTTAACGCCTTGTGCTTCATACAGGAATTCTCCTGTAGCCAGGTCAAACTCAGTTCCACTAAATGGAGCGTAGGCATCATATCCCAATTCATCGCGCAGTCTCGACGCAAACAATTCGGTCACCGTATCCTCACCATGAGTCACAAAAACCTTCTGCGGCTTTTCTTCAAATGCCTTTATCCAGTCAAGTAAGCCATTTACATCTGCATGCCCACTGATTCCAGGCATTCTGCTGATTTTAGCTGCGACATGCACGGGTTCACCAAAAAGCTTAATCTCCTGTGCTCCTTCCAAAAGCGCACGGCCCGCAGTTCCAACAGCCTGATATCCTACAAAAAGAATGGTACTATCCTCTCTCCACAGATTGTGTTTTAAATGGTGCTTGATTCTTCCGGCATCACACATTCCGCTGGCAGAAATAATAACTTTACTTTCTTCATCAAAATTGATTGCCCTTGAATCCTCGCTGGTTACTGATATCTTTAGCCCCGGAAAGCTAATAGGATTAATCCCTTTCCGGATAAGTTCCAGTGCCTCTTCATCGAAACAGTCATATTTATGATTTCCAAAAATATTAGTTGCTTCCACAGCAAGAGGACTATCTACAAAAACCTTAAAATTATCATGTCCATGTACCAGTCCTTCCGCCTTGATCTGGCGGATAAAATACAGCATCTCCTGTGTTCTTCCCACTGCAAAAGACGGAATCACAACATTGCCGCCTCTGTCAAAGGTCTCCTGAATAATATCCGCAAGAAGTTTTACATAATCCGGACGTTCCCCGTGGCTCCTGTCTCCATATGTGGATTCCATTACCACATAATCCGCTTTCTTAAAATAGACAGGGTCTTTTATCAAAGGCTGATTTTTATTTCCAATATCTCCAGAAAATACAATTGTCTTTTCTATACCATCTTCACAAATATTTACTTCTATGCTGCTGGAGCCCAGAAGATGACCTGCATCAATAAATCTTATCCGAAGACCCTCTCCAAGGATAATTCCCTTTTTATACGGACAGCCTACAAAATTATGAATTATCCCCATGGCATCTTCCATAGTATAAGCCGGAACAAATTCCGGTTTTCCCTGGCGTTTCGCCTTACGGTTACGCCATTCAGCCTCAAACATCTGGATATGGGCACTGTCACGAAGCATAATATCACACAGATTGCAGGTAGCTTCTGTGGCATAAACCGGTCCCTTAAAGCCTTTTGCATATATCGCCGGCAGATTACCAGAATGATCCATATGGGCATGTGTCAAAAGCACAAAATCCAAATCTCCCGGCGAAACAGGAATATCTTTATTCTCGTAATAGTTTGGCCCCTGCTCCATTCCACAATCTACAAGGAATTTTTTTCCGGCAGCTTCAAGATAATAACAGCTTCCGGTAACCTCATGAGTTGCTCCAATAAAAGTGATCTTCATACAGATTCCCCCTTTTACCCAGAACTATATTTTTATAGATGTTTAGTACCTATCTTCTAAAGGCTTTGCTCTGAACTATTATTTATTATCTATAATATGCTGAACAGTGCTCACAAACCTGGTAGAGTCTGCCTGACTTGCCATGCTTCCAGCCAGAATTCCTATTGCAGCCAATAAAGCAATTCCTGCCGTCATTCCCCATTTATACCAGGGCTTTCTCTCTTCGCTTTCAATTGAAAGCAATTTGTCACAGAACTCCGCTATAATATCACTATCTTTTTCGAGAATAGATACTTCTTTTCTCTCTTCCATTTCTGGCAATGTATCCTGATCCGCTTCCAGTGTCTCTCTCTGAAACTTTTCTGTTTCCTCCCATGCGCCCGGAAATCTTACGATTTCAGCGGATCTTATTTCTGCATCACTGTTCTCTTTTTCCTCGTCCAGCATTCCCTCAGCTTTTAGCCTTTTCAAAAAACGCTGGTAAGATTTATCTATCTCCTCCGAAGAAATTGGCGTATCGTCCTTCCTGTCTCCAAGAAGGCTCTCCTCTATCATTTTTGCTTCTCTGATCATTTCTGCTTCCAGCAGCTTATCTGCCTTCTCGTCTTTTATTTCTTTGTTCATATTTTCTCCCAGATTTTGCAACTGTTCAGAGCCAACTTCCAAAATGCTCTGCATTTCGTCGGTGCGGCGTATCTGCCAAATGGATTTTAACAGTTACCATATTTTCTTTTCTTGACAATTTCCCTTCATGGGTTCATATTTATACAATAGGTGTAATTTTCCTAAACAAATACATTAACAAAAACAATTATTCAGGAGGATCCTATGAAACATATTATCCTTACCGGCGGTGGTACTGCCGGACATGTTACCCCGAATATTGCCCTGATTCCTGCATTAAAGGAAAAAGGTTATGAAATTTCTTATATCGGCTCCTACAATGGAATCGAAAAAAAATTGATTGAAGAACTTGGTATTCCTTATTATGGAATTGCATCCGGTAAATTAAGAAGATATTTTGATTTAAAAAACTTCTCGGATCCATTCCGTGTTGTAAAAGGTTTCTTTCAGGCAAAAAAATTAATGAAAAAGCTTAAACCTGATGTTGTTTTTTCCAAAGGTGGTTTTGTAACTGTACCCGTTGTAATTGCAGCGGGAAAACGTCATATTCCAGCAATTATCCATGAGTCTGACATGACTCCTGGTCTTGCCAATAAATTATGTCTCTCTTCAGCAGTTAAAATATGCTGTAATTTTCCTGAGACAGTCAACAATCTTCCAAAAGATAAAGCAGTTCTCACAGGTACACCGATCCGGCAGGAGCTTCTTCATGGAGATAAAGAACGCGCACGCGCATATTGTGGTTTCAACTCAGAGAAACCAGTTCTGCTTGTGATCGGAGGAAGCCTTGGTGCTGCTTCTGTAAACGAAAATGTAAGAAAAATTCTCCCGGAACTGTTAAAAGAGTTCCAGGTAATTCATATCTGTGGTAAAGGAAAAATGGATGAAAGTATCCAGTTGACAGGTTATGTTCAATACGAATATGTCCAGGAACAGCTTCCTGACATGTTTGCACTTGCAGATGTGGTAATCTCCCGTGCAGGAGCTAATGCGATCTGCGAACTTGCCGCACTTTCCAAGCCAAATCTCCTGATTCCTTTATCCGCAAAGGCAAGCCGCGGCGACCAGATCCTGAATGCACGTTCATTTGAACGCCAGGGATACAGCATGGTACTGGAAGAGGAGGAAATCACAGAATCCACTCTTATGAGTGCCATCCGCAAGCTCTATCTGGATCGTGATAAATATATTGCGGCTATGTCTGCAGGCAAAAACTTAAATTCCATTCAGCATATCGTCGATCTGATTGATGAATGTGCCCATTAATATCCAGCATACCCCTGTTGCATACAGGGGTATGCTTTTTTTATTAAAGTTACTCTTTTTCCAATCTCTCAAGTTCTTCTAAAAGCCAGTTTCTCGCTCTAAGCACTCTGTTGTTTACATTATTTCTTGTATACCCAAATTCCCGCGCTACTTCTTCTGTCGGAATGCCTTCCATTACCACTCTCATAAAAATCATATAGTTTACCGGGTTTTTACGGTGAAGGTTTTCGAATGCCATTGACAAATACTGTCTTTTTTCCATTCCCAGTAACGCAGCCTCTGCGCTTTCTGTCGTCCGATATTGCATTTCTGCTATATCATTATCATACATTACTTCCCGCTTCACATATGATTTTCTCAGGTAATCTCTGCCTTTGTTTGTTGTTTTCCACACTACCAGCGCATGTAGTCTCGCTTCACAAGAGACATCCAGTCTTTCCTTAATTCCATAAAAATACATGAATACTTCCTGGGTTACATCTTCTGCGGTAAAACGGCTTTGTACAATTGCATTGGCAACTTTCACTGAGACATCATAGTAGCGATCATAAAATGCCCTGAATTCTTCACTATTCATCTCTTGTACCCCGTTTCTTTTCAGTTTTTCATTTTCTCCAGGATTTCATTTTTCACTTCATCTGTCAAAGTTCCAGGTTCCCAGGTAATTCCTACCTTATCCCCTTCATATCTTGGAATCAGATGCATATGAAAATGAAATACAGTCTGACCTGCCTGCTCTCCATTGTTCTGGACAATATTAAATCCATCGCAGTTAAGTGCATCTGTCATCTTGGTTGCCATTTTCTTAGCCAGAATCATCGCTTTTGCAGCCATCTCGTCAGAGATTTCATAAATATTTGCAGCATGTGTCTTAGGCAAGATCAGCGCATGTCCTTTACTTGCCGGTCCCAGATCCAGAATTACCCTGAAATCCTCGTCCTCATATAATGTTGCTGCTGGAATTTCGCCATTGGCGATTTTACAAAAAATACAATTATCCATAGTCTTATTCCTCCCAAAAGAATATATAAATAATACGTTTGTAAACGTTGAAAATCACATTTTTTCTAAAAAAAAATTTTATTTTTTTATTTTCTGTCGAATAATCTCGATTTCTTTACTACGATTTCATTTGTCATTTTATGAACCTGATGTTACACTTCACATGAGGTGAGCTTATGCAAAATAACAATTTATCAAATATTAATCCAGATGAATTTCATCTGATACTCTCCCGTTTTTCCCACGAAATCCGCAATCCCATAGCACTTATCGGAAGTGAGCTTCAGATGATCGAGGATACCCATCCAGAAGTAACTGACTTTGATTACTGGAATGACATTGCTGCAAATCTGGAATACACAAAAGAACTTCTGAACAATCTTTCAGACTATAACAACGCTTATAAACTCATGCCACAGAAGACAGAATTGCCTCCCTATCTGAGAGCAGTTCTTTCCAGTATCCGACCAACCTATGACTATCTGGGAATCAAGTTGACTGTACAGATTGCTCCGACACTGCCATCCCTTTTTATTGACCGTGTCAAACTAAAACAGGCATTACTAAACCTTTTTCGCAATGCTGCTGAAGCCATCACCGAGTCCAACGGAAATGTGACCTTCCGTGCAGTCTCTTCAGACAATGGCATACATATTTCCATCACTGATAACGGATGTGGCATACCAGCAAATCAGTTTGGACAGATTTTCACACCGTTCGCCACCTCTAAGAAAAATGGAACTGGTCTTGGTCTGGCGATCACCAGACAGATCATCCTCTCACACAATGGTGAAATCTATGCTGAAAATGCCGAAGACCAGGGAGCTGTATTTCATATACTTCTTCCTGAAAACTTCCGCGGATGATACAGAATAGCGGCTAAAATAAAGCCACAGACCATTCCACCAACATGTGCAGCATTATCAACACCAGTACTTGTAAATCCAAAATATAAGGAAAAACCTGCCAGGATCAGCATCTGGCGTCCAGAAATATCCCGAATTCTTCCACGATGGCGAAGCACTACATAAACCATAGCTCCCATCACAGCAAATATAGCGCCAGATGCACCGGCAGATACTGCGTATTCTGTTTTTTTCATCTCCATTGCAAGAGAAAAAATATTTCCTCCCAATCCTCCAAGGAGATAGATAACTATAAATTTAACTTTTCCAACTACCGGTTCCAGACGTTGTCCCAGAACAAAAAGAACCAGCATATTATTAGCAATATGATATATTCCAAAATGCAGGAACATACATGTAAACAACCGGTAGATTTCACCATTTTCAAGGATCAGCGGCGGATAAGCTGCCCCACATTCAATCATATGGACCGTATTTTCAGATCCGCCGGTAAAATCTACAACAAGAAATATCAGCACATTCAGAAGTATAAAAAGAACCGTAACTGGTTCTTTTTTTATTCCTTCCACTTAACCACCTCGATATTTTCAGCTTACTATAAGGATTAGCCTTATTACTTTCTGATAATAAGGAAAGTATAGCACAATTTCTCTGATACCTCAACATTATTTCAAAAACACATATCTGGCCTGCGCAAAGTCCACTTCATCCTGATCCTGAAGGCAATAGTCCTCATCGCCTTTTAGCATTTTTCCATTTACAGATGTCCCATTGCGGGAATTTAAATCCGTCAGATAATACTCTCCATCTCTTCTGCGTATTTTTGCATGAATTCTGCTCACAGTGGGCAGATTCACCACAGCATCTGCTGCTGTTTCCATTTTTCCAATCACAGTCAGATCATCCTGTAGATAAATCGTGGCAAGTTCTCCTGGTTCCCGACTTACAAGGGTTGCCGGTCCGCTAACAATATTTGCAGATAGTACTACTGTTTCGCCACAATTTTTCTGTGATATTGACATTTTTGTTTCTTCTGTTATCTTTCTTTTTTCTCCTGCTATACTTTTTTCTTCTGGAGCAGTCTCTCTTTTTCCATACCTTTGGATATTTTTTTCCTGGACATCCCTTTCCTGGATATTTTTTTCCAGCTCACTTATTTCTTTATCAAATGCATATGATTTGCCTATATTTTCTTTTACTTCATTTTCCACTTCACTGTTTTTTTCTCTTTTTCTCTTCCTCATAGAGACAAGCCAACAACTCAGCATTCCAATTCCCATACCAGCTATGATCACTCCCAGGATTACTGCCACAGAAATTTGTGGAAGATAACCTAAAGTTTCTGCTGTTACTACCAGCAACGCTACTACAGCAGCTCCCACACACCATAACAGGATTCCTTTCGTATTTCCCAAACGCCGACTGCCTTTTTGTGTCGGTTCCTCATCCTGCCACATAAGACTTTCTACACCTTTTTCTAAGGCTTGTTCTTCTATTTCGGTCTTACCTTCAGTTAATTCTTTTTCTATATTTTCGTTTATCTCCCCTATATTTACGCACTTATGGGGTTCCAAAAACAGATCTGCTTTCTGCGTATTTAACATACTACCCGTTTTCCCTGTTTCTTCCCGTTCCTGGTACAATTCTTTTTTTATATATTCCAGATGAAAGCTGTCTTCCAAGGCTCTACGATATATTCCATATCCAAGCATTACTGCCCTTGAATCCTCATGATCCAATATGGGAAGAATATATTCGGTTAACTCCTGGAATTTCTCACGAATGTCCTGATCATACCCTGGAAGATAGCAGAAATAGAGTTGTCTTCTTTCTACATCCACATACATATATTCCGGTTTTAAGATTAGTCTGCATGGATTCAGCAGATATTCTGCCATTTCTTCCATCACCTGTACAAAGCCCCCCAGAATCATCTGCAAGTCTTCATATCCCATCTTTTTTTCTTCATACAGAGACAAAACCGACTGCTTGGAAGTAATATCAAAGCACACCATAAACTGTCCATCAATCCCTTGCATTCTGCATTTAAGAATTGACGGAATGGTATTTCCTACCAGCATCCGCATCTGGTATGAAGAAGTGTCCGGTTCTTCCTTTTCATACAACATCAGATAATTTCCGTTTATATCTCTTTTATACTCAGCTCTCATCCTTATTCCCTCAGTTTTCTAACAACATCCGTAGCGCCTTTAACTTTCCTGATCCACGATACTGGTTTTATTACTTTTACATTTCCCTGCACCTGAAGATGACTATTGATTCCTCCGAATACTGAAAATACATCTAAATTATAAATCACCTGAATCTTATTTCCTTCGCTAGCCTGTAGTTTCAGATTTTTACTACTGAAAAAGCCAGTATTTCCAAGCTCTTTTCCTTTCTTTAATGCTTTATCCCCGATTTTTCCATCTGGTCTTGCAGCTTCCATACTGCCATCAAGTACGGCTTCATATGCAGCCGCCGTAAGCCAGGCCTTGTTATGCATGTAAAAAAACAAATATAAAGTTACCATCAAAACCAATAAGATAACAGGCATCAAAAGTGCTGCTTCTATCGTCAAACTTCCCTGTCTCACGTCTCTTTTCAATAGATCAATCCCCCTATGTATCCAAGCAGCAAAAACGGCACAAGCGGTATTTCCTTCTTTTTTCCATTCATGGGTAAAACCAGTAAAATAATCCCCCAGAAGCTGCAGCATAAAAGTCCCAACAAAAAAGTAGTCAAAAGTTCCCCAAAGGATAAAACCGTTCCAAGCGCGAGCAATAATAGACCATCTCCAATTCCCACTGCACCTTTTGACACTATGCCCAACACGATCACACTGCCGCCTATCCCGGCAGCGGCCAGCCAGTTTATACCTATCGTTCCAAGAAAACAGGCCCGAACTGATCCAACTATTCCGAATATTCCTACCGTCAAAAGTGAAACTTCCCTTGTCCGTATATCTTTCCAGCTATTAACACCTAAAAATGTAAGAATACACACCTGTTCCATTTTTCCACCCCCACATTCTATTTCTATCTTCTTTCCTCAAACTTATTTCCGAAATTCAAACTTCTTTCGCTAATCTGATCAGCCACATCGCTTACATGCATGCAATTTTCCAACATCTGATTCTTTTACCATTCTCACAGTTCTTTTTAATCCACTACAGTTTTTATCGTTATGGTACCGATTCCCGGATTCTGTTATATATACCGTGCTTCCTGGTTTTTGCCCTCTGCTGCAGCTTTCGCAGGCATGGTATTTCTCTCCATATTCATTCCGCATCGACGAAATACTGCCTCCTGATACCTTGGTAACAGACAGATTAAGATGACTACAGTCCAGCTTTTTGTGATATACGGAGCCCGAAGCAGTAACATATACCATTTTCTCATGTCTGTCACTATTTTCAGTGCCACCCTCGCCCTGATCTTCCCCCGTCCAGGCGTGTACTTTCACTGTATTGTACATCCAGATTGCTGGAAGCGGTATCATCCCACTAACCGGTTTATATTTATATATATCCGGAAGTGTAATATCTCCCACATCACTTTCTCCTGCTGTATAAGCATACATCCCAGCCGTTTTTGCGTTCTCGCAAAGCTTGCTCAAATGTTCTGTCTGTATTCTGTAAACATCTAAAAAAGAGGTCATTGTAACCATTGCAAAGAAAAACAAAGGCAATACAATAGCAGCTTCTACTGTAAGACTTGCTTTTTTTAATACACTTTCCATTTTTCTCCAAAAGGTGCACAAAGACACTTTCCCCAAAAGGACTCCGCCAGAACCCGGGGATGTTCTGGCAGACCATTTTCCCAGAGAACTCTTCCTTCTTGTTTCGCTCTTTTTGAAAATTTGTATATCTTTTCTCATTCCTATTTTGATCAGTACTCCCATCTCCTTTCCGGGAAAGCATCCTTCTGCACCTTTTTCTCAAAGCCAGTCCCTTTTCTAAATATAATGATATTCTCTCGCTACAGTAAAAACTTTACGCTTATTTGCTTTTACATCCACAGAAGCTTCCAACGCCGTAATACAACAATCCAGCCGAAATTCATCCCACTGTTCAACCTCACGGAACGAGCTTTCGATCATATCCATACCACCCTCGATTTTCTGCTCCTTAGATGTTGTAAGCAAAAAAATCTGCAGATAATCTTCATAAGACAGCCCCTTTGTATCACTCTGTCTGTCCGTATCCAGCTTATCCACCAATGCTGGCATTCCTTGTAAGGATAACTGCCAGTTTGACGCATTCTTAATGGCCGGCACTTTACCACCTGCGAACAATTCCCTCACATCCAGAATGCTTTCTGCAAATGCCCAGCACAACACCAATGCACCTTCGATTACAACCGTCGCCGGTGGAATCAGGAATCCAGCTGCAATAGCAGCTGCCAGAGCCTGAACCTGCGACATCATAAGTGAATCTGACATCAGATAAGCGGCATTGATTCCTTCCCTTACCATTAAAAGTTTTTTTGCGACTGCTTTCAGATTTGCTTCATCACTGTTTTTCTTTTCAATAATGTATTCGATCTGATAACGCAAGCCGCCCTTTCCAGGTTCCATGTAATTACCCAGTTTTTCCATCAGATATTGCTGATACAATACCTGGGAAATTAATGTCCCGTCTTTTTTCACTGTATCTTCCATTGCAAGTCCACTTTCCAGCTTTCGTCCGGAAACCAGCTCCTTTTTCTTTACCTTTTTATTCGAAACGTCTTTTCCAGCCGGAAGTACCAGGTCCAGGATTCCCATCCATCTGATTTTTCTGATTGCCGGAATTGGATTATCCACTTTTGCAGGAAGATTTTTTTCCTCCGTCACAGATGGAAGCATTTTCCCGTCGGTAAAACCATTCTGATTTTGACGATTCTGTTCTTCCTGCTTTTTCTTTTCTTCCAATAAAGCCTGACTTTTCTGACTGGCAGAATCCATTTCACTTTCATAATTTTCAAGAGTTCCTTTATCTTCCAGCGCATTTCCTCTTTTCTCTGCTTCTATTGTCTTTTTCTGCATATTCCGGATCTTGTTTAACAGGAGTTTTGCCCCACGACTCCCCAGAGTTTCTTTCATATATTGAACAGCCTGTTGATAAAAAACCTCGCCATCCAGATCTGTCATTAGCAGATAACCAGATATCCCGCCTTGTTCTACTGATAAGTCCTGACTATTTTGCTTCAGCACAGGCTTCATATAAGATTCCAGATTATCATATACAAAAGCCAGATCCAGTTCCTTTCCCCCGCAGGCTCCATCAACCGCGAACAAATCATAGTCCTTTAAAAAGGACTTATTGTACTGTCCAAACAAAGAATACAGTCCAATATCCATCCCATTCAGTATCTGTGTTCTGGCAGCAGCCATCCTCGCTGACTCGAGTCCTGAGCTCAGCAAGGATAAAATAAGTCCAAGGGTTAATGCCAGGAAAACAGTAATACTTCCTCTTTTCATCATGGAGCACCTCTCCTTTTTTGTGTCACTTCATTATTTTGGAATCAGTTAAATAGAATTACTTTGTTTTGTGATCTTTGACAGAATATTCTTTACAAGACTGGTCAGCTGGTCCTTAAAAATCATGACCAGACCAATAAGAACTACAAGAATCAGAATGATTTCCACAACACCCACCGCATCCTCTTCCTGTAAAAATTCCTTAATAAGACTACGCAGTTCCTTCATTTTCTTCACCTCCCTCTGCCTGATCAATTTCTGATGTTCTCACCGCTTTTACAGTCTAGAGTTCCCATCAGATCGGATTTATCCATAAAAGGACAGACAGGCCGGAAGCATGACAATTGCCATGACCACGCCAAGCATAAGAACCATGGGTACCAACAGTTTTGTAGTTGCCGCTTCTCCAAGAACTTTTGCTTTTCTCTTCCTGTCATCCCAGGCTTCCACAGATTCTTTTTCCAGCATTTCCCCCATATGACGACTGCCCTTTTGGAGATTCTGAATCAGAAGAGTGGCAAATGTTTTATATTTTACATGTCCGCACCGCTCTCCGAAGCGTCGATAAGCTTCCAGTTCCGAAATCCCACTCTCCATTTCATGGCAGGCAGTAACAATTTCTTCATATGCGATTCTTTTTTCCTCTTTCCTTGTATAATCCACAGCCATCTTCCGGAATGCATTCCGCACCGTCATCCCGGCCTGTACAAGTAACGTAAATTTCATGATCACCCCCGGATAATCCATCATCAGCTCTTCATATCTTTGTGCTCTGGCCTTCTGTTCTTCTCTTGCAGTTATAACAATCAGCGCAAAAGCCGTTGCAACAGCCATTGCAGACAGAAGATTTCCCGTACTGTCATAAGGCGTTTTCCATTCTAATGTTCTTCCATCCCAGTTATCCGGAAGATAGTAGTAGTCAGGATTTTCCAATTCACTATTATAATTTTCTACATATTCCAGGAGCTGCTGTTCTTCCCGTTCTTCCTCCGTCAGCACTTCCTGCTGCCCGGCATTTTCCTTCTCCAATTCTTTTTCCGGGATCTGTACATAAACGCTGCCTGTTTCTTCTCCTTCGATAGATACCATAAATTTTTCTTCATATGGATCTTCCTCCTTTTTCAATTCATAACCACCATCCAGGATCTGTCCGCCACCTTTGGTAATTGTGAGAAGTAATCCAATGGTATTTCCAGCCAGTACAACTGCAAGAAACAGTTTTCTTCCTTTCGCTGTACCAATCTGTTCTATATGGATCCATCCCATAACACTTCCGGCAGTCAGAATCAGTAATATAACAAAAATAACAATATGAAGCCACATCCGCTACACCTCGATTTCCACGATTCTTTTCCCCATCCAGTATGCAGTTCCATATACAGTCAGACACACTGTCATCGCGCAGATTCCAAATGGGTTTCCATAAAGAATATCCAGAAAGCCAGGTGAGGCAAGCTGAAGGTAAAGAATAATCCCTGCCGGCATAAGACTCATGATCATCTGTTCTGATTTTTTTGCCGCCAGTGTAGCTTCAATTTCCTTTTTCACATCAATCTTATCTCCCAGCATTCTCGCAACTTTCTGGATTACATTTCCCAGATCTCCCCCACTTCGCTTCGCGGTGTACAGAACAGAGGCAAAATTTTCAATATCTTCTACCTTGCTGCGTTTTCCCAGATCCAGAAATAACTCTTCCACAGGTACACTGACTCTCTGCTGTGTTTCTATATACCGGAATTCCATTACAATATCTTCACCAGGCGCATACAGCTGTTCCAGATCCCGCACACAGGCCGAAACTGCATTTTCCACAGAATATCCAGCCTGAACAGCCACGCTCATGGAATTTAAGGCATCCCGGAACTGATAATTAAGGCGTCTCTTCCGTTCTTTAATCAGCTGTTTCTTTTTCCATTTCAGGTATAAAACGGGTGCTGGCACCATGAGCAGCATGATCCATGGATTTTTATAAAACAGGTAATCCACCGCAGCACATAGTGCCATACATTCTGTGATATATCTCACAGTTTCTTTAATGGAATAATGATATTTTCCATAATCCGGATTTTTCCCATTCATAGCATCACCCCCGCACGTTCCAGCTTTTCCCTATGCATTAATGGTGCAACCTGTATCAGCCCTTTTCCTTCCTGCCATTGATATAAAGGCTGTATCCTGATTTCGCCATCCTCATATCCGCACACCTCTGAAACCTCCAGAAGTTTTCTTGATTTGTCCCGCATACGACCTAAATGAATAAGAATGTCTACACCAGAAGCGATCTGTCTTCTTACGGCTGGCAAAGGCAGATCCAGCTCTGCCATTAAAGTCATAATCTCCAACCGGGCCAGCATATCACGGCAGCTGTTCGCATGTGCTGTTCCAAGGCTGCCCTCATGTCCTGTATTTAGCGCCTGCAGCATATCCATGGCCTCTCCTCCGCGCACCTCTCCCACAATAATGCGGCTTGGCCGCATACGAAGCGCTGTCCGGATAAGATCCCGGATGCTTACAGCAGGCGCCCCATTTGCAGTCGCAGGGCGGGCTTCTAATCGCACCAGATTTGTGATTCCCTGTATTTTTAATTCAGCATTATCTTCAATTGTGATAATCCGCTCATCCTTCGGTATGTATTCTGACAACGCTCCCAGAAAAGTAGTTTTACCACACCCCGTTCCTCCTCCGATTACGATCGAATACCGGGCCTCCACCAGTTTTTCCAGAAACACAGCGCACTCCCGGGTAATGCTTCCCAGTTCGATCAGCTTTTCCATCGTAATCGGTGTGTCTGGGAAACGCCGTATTGTCAATATCGGACCATTGAGTGCAACCGGAGCTACAACCACATTTACCCTCGAACCATTTTCCAGCCTTGCATCCACAATGGGGCTGGATTCATTCACAATACGATTGCATTTTCCTACGATCTGCTGGATCACGTCTTCCAGCTTTTCCTGATCTGTAAAGGACTTCTGCCATCTTGTCAGTTTTCCTTTTCTTTCCACGAAAATCGCATCCGGCCCATTTACCATGATCTCTGTTACCGTTTCATCCTCGATCAGCTCCTGCAAAACATCCAGTTTTCTTACTGAATAGAACAGTTCCTGCCTAAGCTGCACTTTTTCCTTCAGACTCACACCGGATTCCCGCAGCGTATTTACAATCAATTCGTCTATCGTTTCCAGAATTTCCTGATCAGTGAGTTCTCTATAAACGTCCAGTTTTTCTATTAACATTTTTCTAAGTTTCCGAAATATTTCCTGACTCATTCTCTTTCCTTTCTCAGGACTTCTCTCACATAGTCCCCAAGTTCACTCCACAATAGTCCTTCTATGTAATTTTCTGGTGTCACATTCCCGCCGTGAAATGGTGGACGTACTTTTGTGGTTCTGGTAAGAATCTGTGGATAATCCCAGATTCTCACCAGATTTTCAAACTGGGAAATCTTTGATACCGATACCGAATCTGACAACACAGGCATATAGATTTTCTGACACATGTCCAACATTTGAAAAGTTCCATCTACGGCACCTCCCATGTCCAGAATCACTGTTTCATAATTACTATGGAGCAATATTTCCTGCAGCAGCTTTTCCCAGTCTTCCCATACAGTTCCACGTATATCTTCCGGTGTGCGCACTGGTGGAATAAAATCAAGATTATTGATGGTCTGTATCATGCTGTTCATCTTATAAACCAGATTTCCGTTTTCCTGCCGTACATAATAAAGAAGATCACTTAAGTTCTGGGCAAAACCTTTTCCCAACATTTCCTCAAACCCGGAATACTCTTCCAGATTGAGATAAAGCACCGCCCTCTCTCTTGCCAGGATCTGGCCTAAAGTGAGCGCAAAGGAGGTTTTCAGACAACGGCCTAAGGGGGAATATACTGCATATATCTCTGTAGTCTTTTTCAGCACAGGAAACACAACTGGCGCAACAGCTTTCTCTGCCCCGTAACAAGCCATCACTTCTCTTACAACATCAGAAGAAGCCTGATACTTATATACACTTGGGTAGCGGTCCAGTTCCGGAGGGTGCACTCCTTCCGAAAGTATAACAATCTTACCAATTTCCAATTCCTGTACCTGGCGGCACATAGCCTTCTGGGAAATCAGCAGCAACTCAATTCGGTTGACTTTCCCATAAGCAACCAGACTCTCTACATTTGTAAATGCCTGAATTTCAAAAGGTATATTTTTCTTCTGATTCAGATAATCCATAAAATTCAGGGCATAATCCACCTCAAGATCGCAGACTGCGAAAATATTTTTCAATAGACACCTCCCGCATAAAGCAATGCACTAAAAAATATAGGAACTGTAAAATGAAAGTTTTCCAGCGGCATACCGCATTTATAATAAGGTTCTCTTTTTCCTGTTTCGAAATAAGCATGAATATAATGTAAGAAATAAAGGATTCTCTGGCAGATAATGCCGTTTGAAATCATAATGGCAGCTGATATAACAGCTCCGATCAGAAATGAATAGGAAATGCATTTAAGAATTTTCACAGGTCCGATCAGACTTCCTATAACGCTCAAAAGCTTGATATCTCCGGCTCCCAGCATCCTGAATACAAATAGGACGCCCAAAAGCAGCACCGGAAATAACAGACCACATATCCAGGTGATAAAGTTCCCCGCATCCCTTTCCCATAGTTGTGTAAACAGACTGAGCAGAGTACAAAACAACAGCCAGCCATTGTCAACCTTCTCTCTTTGAAGGTCCATCAGAACAGCACATCCAGCCACCACAGCTGGAAATATTCTGTAAAAAAGCATAGACGGATCCCGCCCTTCTTTGATATAATGTTTATTCTTAACAGGAGGATATCTCGGGTATTTCTGAACCAAAAATATGTTCTTTCTCATTCGTAGAATAGGGAATCGTCAATCCGAAAGGATGACTTTCGATACCAGATGACTTCTGGTGAGTCTTATTATAGTTTTTCCTTTTTGATTTGTCCAGTCCTTTTTTTCAAAATTTTATAAAAAAACTATAAACTGTTTTTCCCAAAATAACGGAGATAAAATCATGACAATATTAACATGTCTTGGTGACAGTATTACAGATTGTGATCATTGTTTTTCCAAAGATCTGCTTGGCAATGGATATGTAAAAATGCTTTCGGAACGTTTTCAGGAAATGGGCATAAACTGTCAGGTGCATAATTACGGTACAGACGGTTTCACTGTAAACAGATTGCTTCAAAGAATTCAAAGTTGTTCCGGCTTCGCAAGCAATATCATAACAATTTTGATAGGAATCAATGATATCGGAATGATGATGAATACAGGAAGAACATTGGAACAACAGAAAGATATGCTTGTTTCTTTTCAGAAGCACTATGCAGAGCTTTTAACAATATTAACAAAAGTCACTTCGCAGATTATTTTAATGGAGCCATTTCTGTTTCCCTGGCCTGCTTTTTATAAGACCTGGCTTCCATTCCGTCTGGAAATGTCCGAAATAATAAAAAAGCTAGGGGAACAGTTTCAACTGCCTTACCTTCCTTTACACCAGGAATTGAATGAAGAGGCACGCCGTTATGGATATTCTGCCATCACAACCGACGGTATCCACCTTACAGAACAGGGGCAGAAATATCTTGCAGACCATCTTTACCAGGCATTATGTGACAACCTAAAGTGAAGATGTTGCATTCGCCCATACAGTTATTGTATAATTAACATAAATTTCTAAACAAAAGAAGGTTTTTTCAATGGATAAAATTATCAAAGAAATTGAAGATATGTCGTTAAATGCCTGGCCTTCCCATAAAATGGAGCTTTACGACGGATGGATCCTGCGTTTTTCCTATTTTTATACCCACAGAACCAATAGTGTAGAACAATTCGGAACTTCTACCCTTTCCTGGAGAGAAAAAGTTTCTTTCTGTGAGGCAGAATATGCCCGCCTTGGAAGCCCTGCTATTTTTAAGATCAGTCCTCTGGTCTCCACGGATTTTGATTATCTTCTGGAAAACCGCGGTTACGAGATTCAGCATACCACCAATGTTATGGCAGCTTCTCTTGATGGTACTGACCTTTCTGCTTCCTGTGACCTGGTAACCCTTACAGATGACATTCCTGATATCTGGATTGAAAGTCTTTTTGATCTGAAGGGAACTGTCAATCCTGTACACCGGGCAGTTGTTCCATCTATGTATCATGCCATCGTAAAGGATACTATATGTGCCTCCATCTGGAGTAATGGAAAAATCATTGCCACTGGTCTTGGAATCTTAGACCGGAATTATATCGGTCTTTATGCGATTCATGTACGGGAAGATTTCAGGCACAAGGGATATGCCCGTCAGATCTGTACCGCACTTTTAAAAGAAGGGAAAAAGAAAGGCGCAACCAAAGCGTACCTTCAGGTTGTAGAGGGAAATACACCAGCACGTACCCTTTATGAATCACTGGGACTGCATTATCTTTACACCTATTGGTTCCGGGTACAGACCCATATTGATTGAAAAACTTCGAAACAGTAAGAAAGGATCCACACGGTAAAGCTTTTCATGTAAAATTTTCCGCAAAGTGGATCGTACAGATTTCAGGATGTAAAAAGACTGTGAGCATGTTTTACAAACATATCCACTCACAGTCTCTTTCTTTTGGGGAATCGTATCTTATAGAACATTCAACTAGTTAATCCGCTCTATATTACGTCTCATTATTCAATTTTTAAGCAAGAAGTTTTATACTGTTTTTTTCTCAAGCTTTGCTGGCCTTACATTGCCAACAACCATGCTGGTAAGCGGGCTGAAATAGAGAAGGCTTGTGAGCACACAGTAGATCGGTGTCATAATTGCAAACTGGACAATGCGTCCCGGCATAATTCCATAGAAGCTTGCGCCGATCATTACCAGCCCTGCGGTAGTAAATCCAAGAGTTCCCACAACACCAGAAATTACAATTGCAGCACACATAATAGCTGTTTTTACTTTTCTGCTCTTCTGAGCCATCAGATTTCCTGCCAGTCCTGCAACCACGCCCCAGGTTATTGCTGATAAAGTAATCAGTGGATTAACTCCATAGCCTTTCATAAAACATCCAACAATGTCGGCAACCGCACCTTCCACACCGCCAGCTACAGGACCCATCCACAGACCAGCCAGTATGGTAGCAATGGTTCCAAATGTGATGCGGTATACACCAAGATCGATTACCAGAACACGTGTCAAAACAAGCTGGATTGCAACCAGCAGTGCCAGAAATACAAGAGTCTTAACGCTCCATGTCTGTTTGTTTTTTTGCATAAAAAAACACCTCCATAATGATTAGAATAACAGAGTAGTTACCATAAATAATAATCCCTCCACATTATGAGATGTTCTCATATGTAGCAACGGGTGCGGAAAATATATCGTAAGCAGCCCTGCTGCTTTTCGTTTCACGGCGACTCCCCAGCCTATGAACACTTGACGCATAAATTCCTACTTCGCTATTATTTATTTAAAATGATTATAGCACAAAATATGGAAATTTCAATATGTATTTGTTATAATATTCACATAATTTTTTGTAGCAATATGGCCAATCTATAATTGAGTCAGATTGTGTATACTCTTAAATTTTTGGCATACTCTAAAACTATCCCCTGGTTCAAACAGACTCCAGTATATCAGGATACCGTTTCATATTTTCGCAATCGTAAAATATAGAAAAAGGAGTAGTTCTATGAGTATCAAAAAAGCAAGACCAGTTTTTCAGCAAAAACAATTAGTACTTGAAAATCCTTATAACATTTTTTATGATAATTACATGAACACAAATGCCACTACAGAATGTACAGGGCTAGGTTATCGCATGCCGTATGATCAGGTAGAATGGGATGCATACCGGCAGATTTTTGATTTTCTTCCTGTACCATTTCTGGATTCGGAGGATATAAAACAAGAATGAAGAAATTAACACAGCTATTTATTGGTTCCTGTGTACTTCTTTCTCTATCTGGCTGTACTGCCAGCGATCTGATCACAGATTATATCAGTAATTCACAGTCAGCTACAGATACTTCACAGGAAGCGGCACAGGAATCATCCCAGACACCCAAGCAACGTGTTTATATGGATGAGATCAAAGGCACCCTCCAGGATTTTACGGGAACCACGCTCACCGTAACAAGCCAGGAACAGACTTATATTTTTGATCTTTCAGACGCCACGCTGGAATGTGAAGACGGTATGATCACAGGAGATGAAATCAGCGTTATATACGAAGGACAGCTTTCCAATGATGACACCAGCACTGTAAAAGCGCTAAAAGTGGTAGACGACTTCCATAAGAAAAATCAACTGGAAGTCCGTAAGGCATATGGAGAAGTCCAGAGTCTGACCCCTAATACAATAACCATAAAGAATAAAAAGGGAAAAACGGCCACCTATCCAATAACTGGAACAGAACAGTATTATCAGAATGGTATTCGCACTGGAGTATGGGTCTATATTTATTTCAAGGGCAAATTTGCATCATCCGAAGACGGACAGGGTTCTTCTCTTAATGCCAGTCATCTGAAAGTACTTAGCATTTCAGATATTGATCCCCTTACTCTTCCTGAGCCAACCCCCACCCCTGATCCCACACAGGAATCTGCGGATGGCTCTGAAAAAGAACAACAATTGCATGCAGCCATTCAGAATATTTCCACAAATACCCTGACGGTTCTGCCATCAGGAGCCAATGCTTCAGAAGGCTCACTGAATGTAGATCTTTCCCAGATTCCGGTCTATTTCAAAGGCGGAACCGCTCCTGGTTCCTACGTAACCATAAATTATAAGGGGCAATACCAGGGAAATTCACTGAATGGAATTACCGTTACCTCTGTTACAGGAGATGATCCTGCTTCCCTTAGCTCCCGTAATCTATCCTATACCGTCAGCGGCACAATTGTAGGACACACAGCCAATACCGTCTCTCTACAGACTGGGGATGGCGCGGTCATAACCTGTTTCACAGAGGGAGCAAGGGATACCTCAACCAGTAACATGGAGCCTGGTGCCAGCATCCGGATTACTTTTGATCCTACCAAATCCAAAGAATCTAATATCTATACTTCTATTAAGATTCAGGACGCCTGAAGGTGGCCTGAATCTTTTTTTCTCCATCTTCCAGCCAGGAATCAACTTCTTCTCCAAGAATATCCCTAAATGCCTGATATTCCTCTGCTAATCCTTTTCCATGAAAAACCCTATATGCACCGGCATCACTGCCCAGTGCCATTTTTACCTTATATCTGTATGCAAGCCGAACATTCTTCGCAGCCTGCTCCACAATCGGATCCAGCACGGATTCTTCATACCGTCCACATCCTTGTAGATTTCTAACGGTCACAAGAGTCGGTACCCATACAGTATCACTGTCAGCCAGCATCCGGATGGTCTCCTCATCTATAAAATTGCCATGTTCCACCGAATCAACACCAGCTTCCACTGCGGCCTGTACTCCATAGACACCATTTGTATGGCTCATAACTGCCATACCTTCTTCATGGGCAATATGTACCATTTCACGGACTTCGTTCCGTTCCAGAGGCGTCCCGGTAATTTGCCCATGATCATTAAAATCCAGCAGACCAGTAGTCATGATTTTAATAAAATCAGCTCCCTGGCTTTTTGCTTCTTTCACCAGGGTATCATATTCTTTCATATCCTCGAAGCCTTTTCCCACAATAGATCCGTAATGACCATTTTTATGAATGGCAAAAACAGGCGTACGATAATCAATTCCGTATTCCAAAGCCAATTCCTTGGCCCTTGCTGACACGCCAAGCGCGTCTCCACCATCTCTTACAAAGGTAATCCCAAATTTCTGATAAGCCTTCAAGTGTCTCCGTATCGCATCATCATTGATATGCTCTTTATGGATTGAAATAGCTTCTTTATAATTCAATCCATCCATAATCACATGTGCATGGCATTCCCCGAACATTTTTCTCATTCCAACTGGCTATCCTAGAGTGTGTTTGAAAAAAGCTTTCTGCAAGATTTTTCAAACACACTCTAGGGCTTCCCCCATTCAGCAAGCAACTCGAATAACCAGTCTTTTCCTTTCTTCAGATAATAGTAAGCTTTTTTATACGCTCAAATCTGCTATTCCTCATCTGCTATTTCTCGAAAAATGATCGAATTTCCTTCTCAGATGCCTGCACAGACCCCTGTACAAAAAATGGTTTTCCACCACCACGTCCATTAAGTGCTGTGTTCATCTCTTTGGTAAACTGCCGCAGATCACCGTCTTTTTCTCCCATTGCATATTTATAGCTTCCATCTACATTTCTGGAAAATACGGCACAGCGCCCTTTGCAGACCTGTAAAATCGCATCTGTAAGCTTCTGCACACTTCCGGCTTCCATTCCTTCCTGGAACAAAAGAACGTTTTCTTTATCTTTCCATTTCGCAGCTTCTCCAGCGATAAAATCTTCTTCTAATGCATGTACTCTTCCCTTTAGCGCAAAATTTTCATCCTGAAGTCTGGCGACTGCCATAGCTGTTTTATCGGCTTTCGCAGATAATTTCACGGAAATCTGGCGATTCTGTTCATTCACCATATTCAGATAATCCAGAACTCTTTTTCCAGAGAGCATTTCCATACGGACACCCTCACGGAATTTCACAACAGAGAGTAATTTCACCATTCCAATTTCTCCTGTACGTGTCACATGAGTCCCACAACAAGCGCAGGTATCAGCCCCTGGAAAACGGACAATACGAACCCATCCGGAAAGCTCTTTCTTGCTTCTGTAATCCAGCACTTTCAGTTCTTCCTCAGTAGGATAAAAAATCTCAACTTTCTGATTCTTCCAGATAATCTGATTGGCTTTTGCTTCAATTTCTGCCATCTGGTCTTCGTTTAACATACCGCTAAAATCGATGGTAATCACATCACTTCCCATGTGAAACCCAACATTGTCGTACCCGAAGGCCTCATGAACCAGTCCACTTACAATATGTTCTCCTGAATGCTGCTGCATAAGATCAAATCGTCTGTCCCAGTTAATCTTCCCCTTAACTTCCGTGCCAGTTTCCAGCGGACCATCTGTATAATGAATCAATTCTCCATCTTTCTCGTGAACCTCTTTTACGCTCACACCGCCCAATGTACCGGTATCACTTGGCTGTCCACCGCCCTCTGGATAAAATGCCGTCTGGTCAAGAATTATCTCGTATCCCTTTTTCCCTTCCCTGCATTCTTGTACCCTGGCTGTAAATTCTTTTTTATAAACATCTTCATAGTATAATTTCTTTGTCTCGTACATATGTGCTCCTTTTTCACCTTTATCATTTTCTATATTGCCCAGATTATTTTCCAAACTGATTATAGTCCATTTATACTGTTCCTGCAATTTCTATCCTTAATTCAAAAATAAATTCCATAACCTTTCAAATTTTGAAGTCTTTTGTCTTACAGCTGCGTTATAATAATAGGACATATAGAAAGGGGGCTGATAGCATTTCACAGGAACAATATCTGGAATATCTGATTGAGCAATACCAGAATCTCATATATTCCATTTGTCTGAAATCAGTAGGCAACCCTTTCGACGCAGAAGATCTCACTCAGGAAGTATTTCTGTCAGCCTACAAAAATCTGTCCAGCTTCGATGGACTTTACGAAAAAGCCTGGCTTAGTAAAATTGCAGTACATAAATGCCTTGATTTTCTGAAAGCTGCCGGACGCCGTTCTATTCCTACAGAAGATATCTATTTCTCACAGATTCCTGACAAACAGCAGCAAACCTCGCCAGAAGAACTATGCCTGCAGTCAGATTCTGAACGACAGGTATTTCGAATATGCAGCAGTCTGAAAAGTCCTTACCGGGAAATTGCAATTGCTCATTTCTGTAAACAAATGTCCGTAACCGAAATATCGCAAAAAGAAGGCAAAAACCCCAAAACCATCCAGACTCAGCTATACCGGGCAAAAAACATGTTAAAAAAACTATTAGCAGAAAGGAGCGATTAAATGCATATCAATAATAATGACCTGGATAATTTCCAAAATAATAAAATGAATACAGATGAAATGATTGCTTTTCTGGAACATCTGGATGATTGTGATTATTGTCTGGAACAGTTTATGGATGACCCGGCCAATGCGCTAACGCCCGCTCCTGTCTATATGAAAGAAACCATTTTAAAACGGGCTGCTGCCACAGATATCCATGTACAGAAAACAGCCACCACTGCCACTCATAAAATCCAGCTTTTCTATGAGGGACTTCGCACAGTCGTAGGCGTCGTACTGGCGCTGATCATGCTTTTTTGTCTGGGACAGGCAAATTTATTTTCAATCCAGGTTCCACAATCTGCAACCAAAACAGCAAAAGCAGCTGAAGCACGCCGGGAAACCCAGTCTTCTTTCCGCAGCTTCTCTGACGGAATTACAGATGGTTTCACAGATAGCATCACGGATGGATCGCAAAAAATAGTTGACTACATTAATTCTATTTCAAAAACAATAACCAAGGGAGGTAACTAGTATGCAAAAACAAAAAAAGGGATTTCTGCTCTTTATCTGTTCCCTGATCCCAGGAGCAGGTGAAATGTATATGGGATTTTTTAAACAAGGGATCAGTATTATGACTCTGTTCTGGGCGATCATTGCAATTGCAGGAGGTCTTAATATTTCTTCGCTGGTCATTTTTCTTCCCGTGATATGGTTCTACAGTTTCTTTCATGTTCATAATCTGAAAAGTCTGCCAGAAGAAGAATTCTACTCTATCGAGGATAATTATATCTTACATTTAGACCGCGTACTTCAAAGTATGGACAAAGTTACTCCAAAATATATCCGCATTGTTGCAATTTTCGTAATTATTTTTGGAGTTGCGATTCTTTGGAATGGTTGTCGTGATCTCCTTTACTGGATTCTTCCTGGCTATCTGGGTGAATTAATCGAGAATATTATGTATCAGATTCCATCCATTCTCATTGGAGTTCTGTTCATTATCGCCGGTTATCAGCTTCTCACTAAGAGACCAGGTTCTACTTCACAGCCAGATGAAACCCCGAACGATTTCAGACAATGGCATAACTGGAACCCTGCCAATGCAGATGCGGCAGCTGATAAAGCAACTCCTCATACAATAGGCTCTGTTTCCCCAAAAGCTGAAAACATCTCTGACGATTCTTCTAACAATATGGAACAGAATAAACAGGTTTGATTCCCCAATAAATAAACATCCTGAAAATTTTACCGTTGGTGATTTCTATTTCACCGACGGTATTTTTATTGAAATTTCACCAAATAACAGTTTCTTTTGGTCACCATTTATTTCCTGCACCAGTAGTCTCCCATCCGGGCAGATAGAAAGCGCTCTGGCACTTCTTACATTCTCGTTATCTATAATTGTAATGTCCTTCCCAGGAACAATATTATGCTTTACATACTCTTCTGACAACTTTAATTTCTGTGTTTCTGCAAGAAGATAATTTACAATCTGGGCAACCAGCCGATTCTTGTCAGCCTGGTTTGCCAATTGCTGAGTCTCATAGATTCCTCCAGCAACATCCAAAAGTTCTTCCGGAAACACACTCTCATCTACATATAAATTCAGTCCAATTCCTACAATTGCAAATTCTATATTCCCGCTCTCAAAATCCGTCACGGCTTCTGTAAGGATTCCGCAAACCTTGCGGTCACCCTTATATAGGTCATTCACCCACTTGATTCCAAGATCTACACCGCAGACTTCTTTTACTGCCTTATATACCGCAGTAGCTGCTGCCGTAGTGATCAGCAGGCTTCCTTCCAGGGTTCCCTGCGGCTCCAGAATAATACTGAGGTAGATTCCACTCCCCTTAGGTGAATAAAACTCCCGCCCTCTGCGACCTCTGCCAGCTGTCTGTTCTAATGCAACAACAAAAGATCCATGTCCAGCCTGTCCACTTACAGCCAGCTGTCTGGCTTCCAGATTGGTGGAACTTATCTCATCAAATATCTGTATTTCTACCTCCGGCACTTCCAAATAAAGCCGGATTCCCTCTGCTGAGATCAGATTGCTCTCCCTGGCCAGCATATATCCTTTATTCGGTCCGGCTTCAATAGGATAGCCTTCCTGCCTGAGACTATTCACTGCCTTCCACACGGCTGCCCGTGTGCAGGAAAGCTCTCTGCCAATATCCTCACCGGACAGGATTTCCCCTTTATGCTGCTCTAACAATTCCAAAAGTCTGGATTTAACCGTCATGCTTTTATCCTTCATAATTCTCCAGGGCTTTCTTTAAAAAGTCCCGGTATTCTTTTCGCACATTCTCCGGCGAAACCACTTTGACATCATTTCCAAGAGCTGCAAGCCATCCATAAAACTGGGTGCTTACATTCACTTGCACCCGGGTAACAGAGTGGTCACTGTCTCTGGACATAATCATAATATCCTGGCCAAAACGGTCGATCATGACCCCGACAAGATGATTTCCAAATTCCAGGGTGATATTCTCTTCCCGTCCTCCAAACATCCCAAAAGTACCAGAGACAAACCGGGCTTCATCAAATTTCCCAAAAAGTTCAGCTCCATTCCTGGTTTCCTTCTCCATGACAACTTTCAGCATTTTATCAACACGGTAATGCTTCACAATACCGCTCTTCTCATCAATTCCTACCAGATAATAATTCTCATCCTGCCAGAGCATCTGCCAGGGACTGATCTGATAGCGCGCCCCGTCCCTCTTTAAATGCCGTTCCTTGGACACTGTCCATTCTGTGTATTGAAAACTTATCTGTCTGTTCTGTGAAATTGCCCTGTGAATTTCATCCACATTATAGTAGATATTCTCGTTGGTATTCTTCACCTGATTCTGTACGATTACCTGCCGCTGCAGATCTCTGGCCTGATAATTACTGGTAAGATGCTCCAGCTTCTGAATCAACTGCCTGGATTTCCCAATAGTAAGAAACCTGGAAGACTGAACTGCGTCCACCAGCAGTTTTAATTCTGCAGTCTCGAATTCACGACTTGCAAGATAAAAGCCGGCTGGCCGCTCTCTGCGATTCACAATATCCATTCCAAATACACGCAGAGTCTCAATGTCATCATATATAGTCTTACGCTCTGCGTGAATCCCCAATCCCTCCAGATATGAAATCAGATCTCTCACACTCATGGGATGCGCCTCATCTGTCTTCTCTGAAAAAGCACGCATAAGATATAAAATTTTCAGTTTCTGCTGGAAAGATTTCGGCATATCCTTACTCCTATTTATCAGTCAATACTGCTACGACTCCAGAATATAATACCATAAAAGCAAATATAAGAGCAATAATATCAGCACCATGAAAATCATAATTGAATATCATGGCTCCACCTACCATAATCTCTAACGTGATAAAAAGTCCAAGCACCATTGCCATGCTTCCGGAAAACTTCCTGCCATGCTTCTCTTCCTGTGTATCATCCAAATACCCCTCTGCCAGAGCTGCCTTTCTGCTATTAATACTTTTTCCTGAATTCCACATAATATCTCCTCCGTTTCCCTAAAATACCATCCTCTGTTCGTTATGAAACGTATTCTCCGAGCACGTTTACCGAACATATATTCCGAACATGTTTTCTTTTATGTTCTCAGTCTATCATATGTTTGGTACTATAAAACGGCACGAATTGTATTTTTTCGAATGTTTGTTCGTTTTTTGATTTTGAAATTTCTTTTCATTCTATTTTCTGAAAAGATTTTATTCAATACAGAGAAAAATGAAAAACAGCGCAAAAAACCGCCTGATACGCTTTTTCCAAGCAATATCATGCGGTTTCCGCCATTGAACATTTAATTAGTATACATTTCCAGAGCGTAATTCCTTACATAAATCCTGCAAAGACAGAGGCTGCAATAACCGTCAGAAGCCCTGCTACAGCAATTGCAAGGCTACTCATCGCCCCTTCTACAGGTCCCATTTCCATTGCTTTGGCTGTTCCAATGGCATGGGCAGAGGTTCCAAGTGCCAGACCTTTTGCGATGGGTTCCTCGATTTTTGCAATCTTACAGACTGCTTCAGCGATCACATTCCCAAGTACACCGGTAATAATGATCACTGCAACTGTGATCGTCACAAGTCCCCCAAGCTCTTCCGATACACCCATTCCAATAGCTGTTGTAATGGATTTCGGAAGCAAGGTAACATACTCTGCATGGGAAAGTCCGAACAGTTTTGCAAAAATAAGAACACTTACCATACTTGCAAGCACACCGGAAACAATTCCGATAATGACGGCTTTCAGATTCTTACGAAGCAGTGTAAGCTGTCTGTAAAGAGGTACAGCCAGACATACGGTAGCCGGAGTAAGCAGATAACTGATATACTGGCCGCCGGCATTATAGGTCTTGTAGTCCACCTGCATAAGCTGAAGGACGCCCATCACACACAGAATCGCGATCAAAAGGGGATTGAACAAAGCCATCTTAAATTTTTTCTTTAATAAAAGCCCGACCTCATATCCAACAAGACTTAAGGCTGCCCCGAAAAACAGGGAATTTTCAATAACAGATATCATTTCTTCTCTTTCCTCCTGTCTTTTCTGATCACAAACTGGGTACTGCGTCCGGTAACAACCATTACAATAACCGTTGTCAGAATCGTGATGATCACAACAGGAAGCCAGATCGGCTGCAGATCCCCCCACGCTTCCAAAAGGCCAACCCCGGCCGGAACAAACATAACTGGCATGATCTCAACCAGAAAATCAGCTGCATCTTCCACCTGCTCAAGCTTCAGGATTCCACTTGTAAGTGCCCCGAGCATCAATACAAGACCATATACACTGGCCGGTACCGGAAGCGGCAGAAGGATATGCAGTCCTTCCCCTAACGCTGAAATCAGCAGAATAATACAAAATTGCCTTAGATACTTCACTTTCTGTCTTCCTCCTCGCTGTCTCCACAAAGAAGTTCATTTGCAATTTCCAGATATGGCTGAAGCTCTTCTAATGTAGCCCTGCCATTTCTTTTCATCTTCGTAACCCCTGGATATTGGGCCGGGATGGATCTTGTCATATTTCCGTCTCCGTAGATTTTTACCATATCTCCATTTTCCAAAGTATCCCCGGCGATCAATTTATCATTTTTGTTATAAATTCCCTCTTTCGGGATAGCTGCTTTGAAAACTGTTTTTTTATCCATATCTACGAATACCATTTCCTTCAGTACATCCCCGGCTTCCACGTAAATGGCACGGATAGCTTCTTTTTCAAGACGTGCCTCTTCCTGCTTATCAATCTGTGCCTGTCTGGCAACAAGATTCCAGAAAGAACCACCTACTACACCAAAGATTATCAGAAGAATGACAATTCCTACAATGAATTTCACATCGATTTCTTTTTTCTCCACTGCAAATCCTCATTTCTTTCATGGCATTTTTTCTTCTGCCTCATTATACCCTATCTTATTAAAATTTCAATGCAATCTTTCGACAATTCTGTCTCTGCTTTTCCTCATTTTTTCTACAAATAATTGCTACAAGACGATTTTTTAATTACTTCAATACCATTTTTTATTACTAAAAAACAATTTTTTTCACTTCAAAGCTGCCATTTTCCACTGTCATCACCGCCATCGTCACATCTCCTCCAAAACGGCTTCTCCCGCAGCTTCCAGGATTCAGCCATAGCCTTCCATCGATTTCTTTGCAAAAGTACTGATGGCTGTGTCCAAAGATCACCACCTTTGTATCTCCCAGTTCCCAGGCTACGTCTTTCCTGTCGTGAACCATAAAAAATTTCACATTTCCAACCTGAAACGACAGGCTTCTTCGCAGATTCTGCGCCCAGTAACCATCATTATTTCCCCTTACAACATATAATGCCCCCAGTGGTCTGAGGGCATCCAGAATCTCGGGTCTGTCTACATCTCCTGCATGAAAAATGCAGTCACAGCCTTTTAATATTTCCACAACTTCCGGTCTCAGAAGTCCATGGGTATCTGAAATAATTCCAATTCTTACAGACATATTTTTCCATATTCTCCATCAAATCCAGGTGTACAGATCACCTCTTTATTTCTCAGCTTCGCAATGCCGGAAGCAATCCTCTCGCTGCTTTCTTTCTCAATATCTTCAATGGGTATTTCCCTTAAAATCTGAAATTCGTTTCCCAGTTTCTGAAGCATTTTTTCGTATTCTCCAGTGACCGTTTTGGTCGTTACAGCCTTTCCGACACAGGCAGATATCACTTCCGGAAGAGGTACAATGCTCTCAAAAGGTCTGGCATTTTTCTTCACAAAACCACTTTTCCGGTCAGCCAGATCCAAGATCCGGTGATCGACTCCCATGGTCAGTTTCTTACCACAAACCGGACATTTCCCATGATACTTTTCCGCCTCTTCAGGGCTCAGACAGATATGGCATTTCCGGTGTCCGTCAAAGTGATATTTTCCTTCTTCCGGAAAAAATTCCAGGGTTCCCATAAGGCCTTTTCCGTACTGAATGGCTTCAAAAAGTCCATTATAAGACAGCTCAATATCCAGTAAATTCGCTTCCCTGCCAAGCTTTGACGGTGAATGTGCATCTGAATTTGAGATCAATTGAAGCCCATCAAGAGCAGATAACCGCCAGTTCATAGGCGGATCTGATGACAAGCCAGTCTCTACTGCATGAATATACGGCGTAAGGTCCTCAAAGCATTCCTCCATATTATCAAAGCCGGAAGCAGCTCCAAATAATCCAAAATGCGGTGTCCATATATGCGCAGGAACCAGCATCCCATCAGGACATTTTTCCAGTAAAATTTCCAGAAGGTCATGGCAGTCAAGTCCCAGAATCGGTCTTCCATCAGAATGGATATTGCCGATCGTACTAAGCTTTTTGGCCATCTTATCTGCGGCTTCAAGCCCTGGAAGAATCAGCACATTGTGTACCTTGCGGCACTTTCCATTCTTTTTATAAATGGAACTGATCTCCCCGGTAACCACAAAACGGGGTGCCTGCCTTTGAAGTGCCCTGGCTTCTTCCAGGACATATTCCTCCTTTAACCGGTAAAGCCCAGCTTCTGCCGGAGTCAGCTTTTCTTTTAGTTCTTCCCGCCAGGCAGGATGGGTAAAATCACCGGTTCCCACCAGGGAAATTCCCTTTTTTCTTGCCCAAAGGTCCAGATATTCCGGACAGCCAAGCTTACTGGTCGCCATGGAATATCTGGAATGAATGTGTAAATCTGCAATTATTTTCATTTTTTCTTCTTATACCAATTTGTGATCCATTTGCCTGCTGCTGTCAGATTACCTGATGTCCATTTGCTGGTCTTGCTGCAATTTGATTTAATAAGTGCAGAGCTTTCTGCTTTATTTGACAGACTCCATGCAAAATAACTGATCTTATTTTTGTCCAGGAAGGTCAGCCATTTTTTCGCTTCAGCTTTATCCAGTCCACCATTTCCAGAAGCATCACAAATACTGAACTCTGATACAAATAAAGGAAGTCCTTTATTGAGGGCAGTCTGGGCTTTATCCCTTAACCACTGCTTGTGTGTAGCAGCGTAGAAATGCAAGGTGTACATTACATTTTTCCTGTATTTCTTTGCAACCGGAGACAATGCCGCCTGGTCAACATCCTGTGACCAGTTCGGTGTTCCCACCAGGATCACAGCTTTTTTATCATAAGTACGAATGCCTTTTATGATTTTTTCTGCATATTTTTTGATCGTATTCCAGGAGGTTCCTCCATTCGGTTCGTTGCAGATTTCATAAATCACATTGGTATTATTCTTGTATTTTTTTGCCATTTTTTTGAAGAATTTTAATGACTGGCTCTGATACTGCTGGGGATTGCCATCACTTAAAATATGCCAGTCAATAATCACATACAGCCCTGCCTTTGTGGCATATTTTACCCCATTGTCAATGCAGGCTTCCAGCTTACGCTGATTAGCGGTATCGCCAGTACAATAGCCATTGTACTCTGCGGTGTACATAGCAAGTCGTACTGCATTTACTTTCCAGTTCTTCTTAATATAAGTGAATGCACTCTGATTCACATACTCCGGATACCAGGATAAACCATGTGTGCTTACGCCACGGAGCTGTACGGTTTTCCCGCTGCTGTTTACAAGCTTTGTACCTTTTACCTGCAGTCTTGGAAGCTTGGATGCCGCAGATACCGGCACGCAAAATGCGCATAAAAGCAGCATTACAAGAAGCACTCCCCACCATTTCTTTCCTTTTTCTTTCATGAAGATCCCTCCTCCATCAATTTCCAGCCATTGTCCTTTAACCATTTTTCTCTCTCCCGGTAGTCTGGAAGAATGGCTTCCACTTCTTTCCAGAATGCCTGGGAATGGTTCATCTCCTTGCGGTGGCAAAGCTCATGCACCACCACATAATCCAGCACTTCAGGCGGTGCCAGAATTAACAGCCAGTTAAAATTCAGATTGCCATTCGCCGCACAGCTCCCCCATCTTGTCTTCTGCTGCCGTAAAGTGATCCGCCCATAGCTTACCCCGATCTTATCAGCAAAATAAGCTACTCTTCTTGGAATTACCACACAGGCTTTGTTCTGCAGATGCTGCCTTTCCAATGCAGACAGCCTTTTTACATGTTCCTTTATCTCCTCTCTTTTTTCCATTTTTTCCAGATTTTTCAGAATCCATTCCTGCTTTTCCTCTACAAATTTACGGATTCTGGCATCCGATAAACGAATGGGCGCACGCACAATAATCCTGCCATCTGGCTTTATTTCCAGACTCATAGTCCTACGGCTGCTGCGAATGATCTGATAGGAAATATCCTGGTTCAGCATAAGATTTTCTCCATATATTCATTCATCTGCTGCTCCAGTAATTTCATCTTTTCCCTGGTGTCTTTATCCTTATAATCCAGTCTCTTTATGATTCTGGAAATATAATTCTCTTCCTTCATGATCTGCCATGTTTCTTTAAAATTCAGGTCGTAATATTGAACCACATAGGACACCCAGTAATCAACTGGTGTCACACGGTTCTCAGACAGAACGGACTCCTTTTTCATGCAGGCTTCCCATACTTTTGGTGATATTTTACCCTCACCAGCCTGCTCCTGACATACACCTATCATGGCCTCCACAGCTTCCTCCAGTTTCACTCTGCAGTTGTCCAGTTTATCTGCGTCACGGATCATTTTGGCATGAAAAAGAATCCTCTCATCCTGGATTCCTCCCAGTTTAAAATCACTGTGTCTGGCAATTGCCGTGCAAATGATCTCATCATATTTCCGATCATCCAGAAATCTGCGAATCAAAGGATGCTCCCCTTCGAATAATAATTCTGCCCCAAAAGCTGCATGATCCATGGTGTCTGGGGAAAAGCTGTCATAAAGCCTGATCTGCTCAAACCGCCCAATATCGTGCAGCAAGGCAATCAGCTCTGCCAGCTGCTGGTCTTCCTCATTCAGATGCATTCTGTGTCCGATTTCCCGGGCACTTTTTACAACACCGTAGGTGTGCACGATCTTTAATCTGATTTTCTCATCTTCCCGGTCATATTCATTTAAATATTCTTCAAAAACCTCTTTTGCGTGGTTAAAATCAATTTTCAACAGTCTGTTCCTCTTTCTTTTATTCCTTCATAAGTCTTTTTCTTATTATAAACCACCACTCTCTCTTTTCCAATAGAAGCCGGGGATTTTCGGAAATTTCTATATAATGTGGTAACTGTTCCAAGCGAAGCTTGTTGTGGCTTGCACACTTTTTTCCCATAACGTATAATATCGATGATACCAGGGGCAAAAGGTCAGAAATCCATTCGTGCCTGCACCATAAAGCTTTTGTCCCTAACCTCGTATGAATACAACATTCCTGGAAAGGGCCAAAAGACAATGACAGATAAAACACCTGACGTTTCACCAAATGTAGACGAAACCATGAAAGAACTGGAAACCCATGGTTCCTTTGAGCTGCCTGTTGAAACCTATACCGATAACTGCGAAATTTTCCGTTCTCTGTACAATCACTGGCATAAAGAGATGGAAATCATCTGCATTGACCAGGGAAGCGGTCTTGCCCGTCTGAACAGAGAGACCTTGCGGCTGAAAGAGGGAGATCTCCTGATCGTCAACAGCGGTGTCCTGCACGGAATCAAATCTGATTCCAGGCATATTTTATATTACAGAAGTGTGGTGTTTGATCTTAGTTTTCTGGCTGGTCCTGCAGGTGATCTTTGCCAGGAAAAAGTAATTTCCCTGCTTATGGAAAACCGTGCTGAGTTCACTCATTTAATCACTCCATCCCATGAAAATTACCACAATATTTTCCATCTTTTCTGTGAGATCCATAACTGTCACAGGGAAAAGCCGCCTTTTTATTATATGAAACTGAAGGGACTTTTCTATGGACTTTTCTATGAAATGCTGGCCGGAAATTACATTATCACAACCGACGCCGAACAGAACAGGAATCTTTTATCCATAAAAAAAGTACTGGATTATATCAGCGCCCATTACCGGGAGCCTTTGTCCGTGAAGGAATTATCCGGTCTTTCCAACTACAGTGAATTTTACTTTATGAAGCTATTCAAGCAATATACTGGAAAAACAGCGGCCGCATACCTGAATGATTACAGACTTGAGAAGGCGAAATCCCTGCTTTTGCACACAGATGCCTCCGTAACGGATATCGCACTGGATGTTGGCTTCAATAACACCAGCTATTTTATCAAAAAATTCCAGGAAGCCAACCAGTTATCCCCTCATAAATTTCGCAAAAAAATGTCATAACAGAACAGTTTTGTTGTATTTTTCTCATATCTGCATATGCTAATATAACACCATCAAAAGAAGGTAATACCCAACAGAATGTAGAACTGGATTGGAAAAGGACACACCATATGTGTCTTTGAAAGGAGAAATTTATGAAAGCTTTAGAAACTATGATTCAGGACATGTTCCACAAAGATTGCGCAGCATGTACAGACCAGGAAGTATACGAAGCACTTCTCACATATACCAAAGAACAGCTGGCCGCAAAAGGCTATCACGATGGAAAGAAAAAGATTTATTATATTTCCGCCGAATTTCTTATTGGAAAGCTGCTTTCCAATAATCTGATCAACCTCGGCATCTACGATCAGGTCGCAGAATTCTTAAAAGAAAACGGTAAGTCACTGGCAGAGATTGAATCTGTTGAGCCGGAGCCATCTCTTGGAAATGGCGGTCTTGGCCGTCTGGCAGCCTGCTTTTTGGACTCCATCGCAACCCTCGGATTGCCTGGTGAAGGTATCGGCCTGAACTATCATCTGGGACTTTTCAAACAGGTTTTTGAGGACAATCTCCAGCATGAAGTACCCAATCCGTGGATCACACCGGATTCCTGGCTGACCGCTACAGACGTGACTTACATGGTTCCTTTCAGAGGATTTTCCCTGAAATCTACCATGTATAATATTGATGTGGCAGGTTATGAAAACAAGGCCATCCGCCTTCGTCTTTTTGACATTGATCTGGCTGATGAGTCCATGGTTCATGACGGAATCACCTTTAATAAAAAAGATATTTTACACAACCTGACACTGTTCCTGTATCCGGACGACAGTGATGAGGATGGACGTAAGCTTCGTGTTTACCAGCAGTATTTTATGGTAAGCAATGCAGCCCAGCTCATCCTTGATGAAGCCATTTCCAAAGGAAGCAACCTTCATGACCTGGCTGATTATGCAGTTGTACAGATCAACGATACCCATCCAAGTATGATCATTCCAGAGTTTATCCGCCTCCTTGGAGAGCGTGGAATCGACTTTGATGAGGCAGCTGAAATCGTTTCCCATGTATGCGCTTACACCAACCATACCATCCTGGCTGAAGCGCTGGAAAAATGGCCGATCTACTATCTGGAAGACATTGTTCCGCAGCTGGTTCCGATCATCCGCAAGCTGGATGAAAAAGTAAAAGCCAAATATCCGGCTGAAAACCTTGCCATTATCGACAGCAATAATCTGGTTCATATGGCTCACATGGATATTCATTATGGATTCTCTATCAATGGTGTTGCAGCCCTTCATACAGAAATTCTGAAGAACTCTGAGCTGCATCAGTTTTATGAGATTTATCCTGAAAAATTCAATAATAAGACCAATGGTATCACCTTCCGCCGCTGGTTAATGTATTGTAACCAGCCACTTACCAGGTTTATTTCTTCTCTTATTGGAGATGGTTATAAGAAAAACGCAGATGAGCTGAAGAAGCTTCTTGCATACAAGGATGACCAGAAAGTTCTGGATCAGCTGCTTGCAATTAAAGCAGATGCCAAGAAGATCTGTAAGGATTTTGTACTGGAAAATACAGGTATCGAGATTGATGAGAACAGTGTATTTGATATTCAGATCAAGAGACTTCATGAGTACAAACGTCAGCAGCTGAATGCACTTTATATCATTTACAAGTATCTGGAGATCAAGGGCGGAAAGAAGCCGGAGAGACCGATTACCTTTATCTTTGGTGCAAAGGCAGCTCCTGCTTATTACATTGCAAAAGATATCATTCATCTGCTTCTGACTCTGGAATCTCTGATTCAGAATGATCCGGATGTTGCTCCTTACATGAAGCTTGTTATGGTAGAGAATTACAATGTCAGCGCTGCTGAGAAGCTGATTCCTGCCTGCGATATTTCCGAGCAGATTTCCCTTGCTTCCAAGGAGGCAAGTGGTACTGGTAACATGAAGTTTATGCTGAATGGTGCAGTTACTCTTGGTACTATGGATGGAGCCAACGTAGAGATCAGTGACCTGGTAGGCAAAGATAATATTTATATCTTTGGCGAATCCAGTGATGAAGTTATCAAGCATTATGAGAAGATGGATTATAATTCCAGAGCAATTTATGAGGGCGATGCTGATATTAAGAAATATGTGGATTTCATTGTCAGTGAGCCGATGCTGAAGCTTGGTAAAGAGGAGCATCTTAGAAACTTCTATAATGAGCTTCTCAATAAAGACTGGTTTATGACTCTGCTTGACCTTAAGGATTATATTAAAGTAAAAGATCAGGTGTTTGCGGATTATGAAGACCGCAACAGCTGGGCTAAAAAGATGCTGGTTAATATTGGGGAGGCTGGATTCTTCTCTTCTGACAGAACTATTGAGCAGTATAATAAGGATATCTGGCATTTGAATTAAAAAATGTGTGGAGGTGGACGCCAGCCAGGGGTGCTGCGTTACAGACAACGTTAAATTTGAGGATTTTGTTCCGCCGCCTATTGACAGCCCCGTATGCAAACTTGCCCTTTGGGCTCAGACAGTGCATACGGGGCTGTCGCTATGCTCACTAAATCCTCAAATTTAACTAACTGTCTGTAACGCAGCACCCCTGGCTGTCTGTTTACTCACATTACATAACTGCATCAACTGTTAAATCAACATATAAAATTAACATAATAACCTCCGTCAAATGCAAACAAAATATTTTTTTATAAATCATTATCTTTAAAATATTGCCAGTTGCAAAATGAGTATTTTCTAATTACAATGTATTCAAGAATATGGGTTCTAAAAATGTTCTGCAAAGCATAAGTCGAAGTACGCATATGAAATTGCGAAAATAATTTATTGCTTTATCCAGTCAGTAATTGCACCTTCATTGTTGACAATGCAATTACCGGCCAAATAGAATATTAAGCAGAAAACAGAAAGAGGAATAACAATATGACAAAAGAAGAACTTGCTCTTGAGGTAATAGATCGTTTAAAAAAGGAATACCCACTGGCGGACTGTACACTTGATTATGACGAAGCATGGAAGCTGCTGGTTAGTGTAAGATTGGCTGCACAGTGTACGGATGCGCGGGTCAATGTTGTCGTGCAGGATCTGTACAAAAAATTCCCGGATGTGGCTGCTCTTGCAGCTGCTACCCCGGAGGAAATTGAAGCTATTGTGAAGCCCTGTGGGCTTGGGAAAAGTAAGGCCAGGGATATCAGTGCATGTATGAAGATTCTCCATGAAAAGTATCAGGATAAGGTTCCATGTGATTTCGATGCATTGCTTGCCCTTCCAGGGGTTGGACGTAAAAGTGCCAATCTGATCATGGGGGATGTTTTTGGTAAACCAGCTATTGTCACGGATACCCATTGTATCCGCCTTACGAACCGGATCGGTCTTGTAGATAACCAGAAGGATCCAAAGAAGGTAGAAATGGCTTTATGGAAGATCATCCCGCCAGAAGAAGGAAATGATTTCTGCCACCGCCTTGTCAATCATGGACGGGAGGTCTGTACTGCCAGAACTGCACCTTATTGTGACAGGTGCTGTCTGGCTGATATCTGTGCCAGACATGGAGTTAAATAAGCATATATGAAAATTGATTTCCGCAAAATGAATGTTACAATTTATGGAAGATTGGGCCTTAAATGAAAATGTCGTAGCAGACTACGATAACCACTTCAGATAAAATATGCCACAAAGTGGAGCATACAGATTGCAAAAACGATTTTGTGGGCAGGTTTTAAAACCTGCCCACTATTTTTTTGAGACAAAACATAAATACTTTCTCAAATCCTACGCTCACAGCTATGATCACGATCGTCCAGGCAAACAAATCCGGCGTCTCCAGATATACCTTGGCTTTGTATAATTTTTCACCGATGGAACCGGTAGGAATGCCAATCACTTCTGCGGCAACGCCTGCTTTCCAGCAAAGTCCAAGTCCAAGCTTACAAGCTGTAACTGCGTAAGGCATAACCTGGGAAAGATAGACAAATTGTACCTTTTTCCAGGAACCGGCGCCAAAAGAATCTGCCATCTCCAGAAGCTGTCCGTCGGTCTGTCTCAGTCCCTCCAGAAGATTCGTATAAACCACTGGAAAGACCATCAAAAAAGAAATAAAAACAGATAGGTTCCGGGACGGGATCCAGATCAGGCACAAGATGATAAAAGAGGCAACCGGTGTAGCTTTGATCACCAGAATCAGCGGCTCCATCAATACTTCTACTGCAAAAAAGCAATAAGAAAGTGCTGCAAAAACTGTTCCCAGAATCAAGGCAAGTGAAAATCCAAGAATGATTCTCTCAAAACTAAATGCGACGGATTTCCAGAAATCCATTGTCCATACAAGTTCTGTAAGTCTTTTTACAACAGAAACAGGAGATGCCAGAAGGATCTCCTGTTTCAGCCACATACTGACCAGCTGCCATACCAGAATCCATACAGCAGCTGCCAGAATTTTATAAACTATCTGATGCTTTTTGTTCTCAGGAACGTTTGTAATAGAAGTCCTCATCTGGTAACTGGCCTCCGATGGTTTCCGGATTCTGTACATTTAATGTATTCAGATAACCAGAAAGAATGGTCTCCATTTCATCCCCTTCCATGAATACAATACTGCATTCCGGAATAGCTTTTGCGGCAACCTCAGCCGGAATGATATCATGGTCTCCAATGATCTGAGCAGCTGCATCCGGGTCAGAATTTACAAATTCCACAGAATCCTTATAGGCATCCATAAAAGCGTCTACATCTGCTTCATGTTCTTTCAGATAATCATTTCTCGCTACCACAACTCCTGTTACCAGTCTGCTTCCATCTGTTGCAGAAGACTCCCAGAGCTGGTTCAGATCAAGAGCAACCCGGAGATTTTCGTTTTTCATAAGTGCAGTTGTAACAAATGGCTGGGGAAGAAGTCCTACTGCAGTCTGATCTTCCGCAAGAGCTGCCACAACCTCTGCGTGTTCGGATTTGTACTCAATGGTCACATCTTTCTCAGGATCCACTCCATTGGCTTCCAGAACAGAATTCAAGGCATATTCCGGAGTAGCTCCTTTTCCACTTGCATAGATGGTTTTTCCCTTCAGATCTTCTACTGATGAAATGGAATCACCATTCTCCACAAGATAAAGGATTCCCAGTGTATTAACTGCAAGTACACTGATGTTTTTGTCTGTTTTCTGATATAAAACAGATGCAAGATTAGATGGAACTGCTGCCACATCAACCTGTCCCTGAACGATCATCGGTACGATCTCGTCTGGTGATGCAACAATGGAAAACTCATAATTTCCATCATCAAGAAGCTGTGCCATTCCCATGGCGGTAGGTCCTTTCATCGCCCCAACCTTCATCGCAGAAGAATCCGAGTCTGCTTCCTCTGCTACTGCTTCTTCATCTGATTCACTTCCTGTTGCCTCTGATTCTTCGTTCTCTTCCTGGGCAAATACAATATCCGCACCAGCAATGCTTCCAGTCAGTGTTACCACACCCAGTACTGCGGCCATAAGCCAGGATAATGTTTTTCTCTTCATAGGACTTTCCTTTCCGGATCTGATCTGAATCCAGTATATTCTACTGCCAGCTTATGCCGCAGCGACCACATATTTGTCCCTTGGATTTTCAGCAGAAAGGTTCACGACTTGTATTGTCTGAAGAAAAGTGTCAGGCTGTCTAACGCCTTGGCGAGAACAAGCGCTTCCTTCTCATCCAGTACATCCAGTACTGCATCTGTCATCTTGCGGTGAAATTCTGCATGATGATGATATGCTTTTCTACCCTTTAGTGTAAGATGAATAAATACCACACGGCGGTCCTGTTCGCTTCTCTCTCTTGTAGCGTAGCCCTTTTTTACCAGGCTGTTCATGGATGTAGTCAGGGAGCCTACGGTGATATTCAGCTTAGCGGCAATGTCGGACATTTTATTTCCGCCAAGGCCGACAGCCTCAATAATATGCATATCGTTATTGGTGATATCCTTATATTCTTCCGTAATGATCGCCTGTTCTTCCAGTTCCATGATCTCGTTAAACAGATGTACCAGCACATCGTTAATGACTTCCCTGTTCTCCACTCTTTTCTCTCCTAAACTGACATACTGCCAGATGACAGCAGCCCATTTTCAGTTACTGCTCGCTCCCGTTCGCAGCAACTATTTTTCTGCAAATTTTCCAAGCAAATATTTACGGTAAGTATATCACATTCCAGTGTATTTTTCTACATTTTTACAAATTTCTATAACGATTGTAACGCTTATTCAGTAATTTTTCCGAATCAAGAATTGTGTATGATTTCAGGAAATTATGGATCCTTTCTTTTAGGATATTCATTGTATCTGCCATATTTTCTCTGGTAAAAGGCATTTTTTCTGGTATTATCTGTTCAACAATCCCAAGTGCTTTCAGATCTTTTGCTGTCAGCTTCATCACCTGGGCAGCTTCCTTCGCCTTTGAGCTGTCTTTCCATAGGATTGAGGCAAAACCTTCGGGTGAAAGAATGGAATAAATGGAATTTTCCAGCATCCATACTTCATCTCCTACAGCAAGGGCAAGGGCACCACCACTTCCCCCTTCCCCGATGACAATAGAAAGCACAGGTACCTTAAGTCCTGACATTTCAAACAGATTTCTGGCAATTGCCTCGCCCTGTCCACGCTCTTCTGCCTCCACTCCGCAAAATGCGCCAGGAGTATCTACCAGACAGATCACAGGTCTTTTAAACTTCTCAGCCTGTTTCATAAGACGCAGGGATTTCCGATAGCCCTCCGGGGAAACCATGCCAAAATTATGCGCAATATTCTCCTTGGTGCCGTTTCCTTTTTCCTGTATGATTACAGTTACAGGTCTTTTATTAAAATATGCAATTCCTCCAATCATGGCTGGATCATCTCCGAAAAGGCGGTCACCATGAAGCTCCGTAAAATGGTCAAACAGACAGGGGATATAATCTTTCCCGGTAGGTCGTTCTTTGCTGCGGGCAAGCTGGACATGTTCCCATGCAGATTTTGTCTCGTTTATCTGCTTTTTTTCGAAGCTGCCCACCTGTTTTTTCCAAGTTTCAGTCCCATTGTCCACGGCATTTCCTGCTATATTTCCTACTACCGTTTCCTGCACATTTTCTACTTGATCTTCAATGGAATTTTCTATGCTTTCCGTTGTATTTACTTGCTTTCCTAACTCATTATCTTCGGATTTCAGACTAACTTCACAATGCATATTTAAGATTCGGGCCAGTATTCCCTTCATATCTTTCCGTTCCACGATCCGGTCTATAAATCCATGCTCCAGCAGAAATTCCGACCTTTGAAAACCTTTTGGAAGCTTCTGCCGGATCGTCTGCTCGATCACCCTGGGACCTGCAAAACCAATCAGCGCATTGGGTTCTGCCAGGATAATATCTCCCAGCATGGCAAAGCTGGCTGTCACTCCTCCAGTAGTAGGATTTGTAAGAACACTGACATAAAGAAGACCTGCATCACTATGTCTTTTTAATGCTGCAGAAGTCTTTGCCATCTGCATCAACGAAACAATTCCTTCCTGCATTCTGGCGCCTCCTGAGCAGGCAAAAAGCACTACCGGTAATCGTTCTTCGGTAGCTTTTTCCACCGCTCTGGCAATCTTTTCACCTACGTTTTCCCCCATGCTTGCCATGAGGAAACGACTGTCGCACACTCCTAAAACAGCTTCTGTACCACCAATTTTCCCTTTTCCAGTAACAATTGCTTCATTAAGTCCGGTCTTTTCCTGAAGCTTCTTTAACTTGTCCTCGTAGCCTTTATAGGACAATGGATTGCTTGCCGGCATCACCTTATCCCACTCTTCAAAGGTTCCCTCATCTACGATCATTTCGATTCTGCGCCTTGCATGAACCCTGAAATAATTACCACAATGGGGACAGATATAATCATTCTTTTTTACCTCATCCACAAACACAGCCGCCTTGCAGGCATTGCATTTTTTCAACATTCCATCCGGTACTTCCGGTTTTATCTGCCGTTCTTCGCCAGTCTGTGAACTTGCAATTGTACGTTTAAAAGCATATCTAAGCTTCATTTACTTTCACTCCTCCGATCTGGTGACTTTCCAGAAAGCCGATGTCAAACTCGCCCTTCTGATAGTCCGGATCGTTCATGATTTCAAACTGATAATCAATATTTGTGTCTATCCCCTGGATGATCATTTCCCCAAGAGCACTCTTCATTTTCGCGATTGCTTCCTCACGGTTTTTGCCGTGTACGATCAGTTTGGCAAGCATGGAATCGTAATAAGGGGGAATCTGGTAGCCACTGTAAATGCCTGTATCCACCCGGATTCCCTGTCCTCCGGGAAGGTGCAGATCCGTAATCATTCCCGGCGATGGACGGAAATTTTTCCATGGATTTTCCGCATTGATCCGGCACTCGATAGCATGGCCTTGAAGCTTAATATCTTCCTGGGAAAAGGATAAAGGCTCACCTGAGGCAATCTTCAACTGCTCCTTTACCAGATCCAGGCCTGTGACCCATTCCGTTACCGGATGCTCTACCTGGATACGGGTATTCATCTCCATAAAATAGAATTTCCCTGTTTTTTCCAAAAGAAATTCTATGGTTCCTGCGTTTACATAATGTGCTGCTTTTGCTGCTTTTACAGCAGCATCTCCCATTCTTTTACGCAGCTCATCCGATACTGCCATGGACGGGGATTCCTCTATCATTTTCTGATGATTACGCTGGATTGAACAATCACGCTCCCCAAGGTGTACCACATTTCCCCGACTGTCAGCAAGGATCTGAAATTCAATATGTCTGGGATGTTCTACAAAGTGTTCAATATACATGGTTCCATCCCCAAACGCAATCTGTGCTTCCTTTTGCGCAGTAAGAAATGCCAGCTCAAATTCCTTTTCGGAAAAGGCTGTCCGCATTCCCTTTCCTCCGCCTCCAAGTGCTGCTTTTATGATTACCGGGTAGCCAATTCTGGCTGCTTCCCGGGCACCTGTAGCAGCATCCAAAATAGCTTCTGTACTGCCTGGAATCACAGGTACTCCCGCTGCTTCCATGGTGTTCCTTGCAATCTGTTTATTTCCAAGATTCTGTATTACCTGGGATGGTGGACCTACGAAAGTAATATTACATTGCTCACAAATCTGTGCAAATCTGGCATTTTCTGATAAAAATCCGAAACCTGGATGTATGGCATCTGCGCCGGATACCATTGCCGCACTGATGATACGTTCCATATTCAGATAACTTTCGGCAGAAGCACCAGGTCCGATACAGATTGCTTCATCTGCAAGCTGTGTGTGCAGGCTTTCTTTGTCAGCTTCTGAATAAACAGCAACTGCCTCAATCCCCATTTCCCGGCATGCCCGGATAATTCTCACTGCAATTTCCCCGCGATTGGCAATTAATAACTTTCTGATCATATCCATATCCTTTCAGGCTCTAACCCACCATAAAAGTAAGCTCTGCCTTCACTACAACTTTTCCATCTACGGTTGCAACAGCCTGCCCCACACCCATGGGACCTTTTTGTTTTATGACTCTCATTTCCAGCTTCAGCTTGTCACCTGGCTGCACTTTTCCCTTGAAACGACATTTGTCAATTCCACCAAAATATGCGATCTTTCCTTTGTTTTCAGGCTTGGAAAGAATGGCAACCGCCCCAGTCTGAGCCAGTGCTTCTACGATCAGGACACCCGGCATTACTGGCTCCTGTGGGAAGTGTCCCTTAAAAAAGTCTTCACGGAAGGTCACACATTTGTAGCCTACTGCAAACTCTCCCGGCTCATAATCTTCAATATAATCAATCAAAAGAAAGGGGTGACGGTGAGGAAGAATTTCCTCAATCTGTTTTATGTTTAAATGATTCATTTTTCTCTCAGCTCCATCAAAGAATAATAAACAATGGCTGGCCGTACTCCACAGGCTGTCCATTTTCTACCAGAATTTCTGCAATCTCCCCATCGAAATCGCTCTCAATATCATTCATCAGTTTCATTGCTTCTACAATGGCAAGAACCTGTCCTTTTTTTACTTTATCCCCTACTTTTACAAAAGCAGGTGCATCCTCAGAGGGTGCTGCATAAAAGGTTCCTACAAGAGGGGATTTTACAATATTTCCAGATGGCACAGGCTGTAATTCCGAAACAATTTTTCCGTTATGATCTGCTGATATTGTATGCTTACTGAAATCCTTTTGAGCTTCGTTTTTTCTCTCATCACATGCTGCTTCTTCATGACTTACCTTCATTCCTGACAGAGCGTTTTCCTGCTGCATTCCTGGCAGGATTACAGGCGCAATTTTGTTATTTAAGGTAAGTTTTATTCCCTCACTTTCATAACAAAATGACTCCAGACGGGAATCAGATACATGATCGATCAGACTCAAAATCTGTTCAAATTCCATTGTCTTTTTTCCTCCTTACTGATACTTTTTCAGTAAAAGGACCGCATTGTGACCACCAAATCCAAGAGAATTACTCATGGCGTAAGTTACCTTTTGCTGTACCGGTCCTGCAATACAATAATCAAGATCAAGCTCTTCTTCTGTCTCGCGGGTTCCAACGGTCTGATGGATAAAGCCTTCCTCAATTGACTTGGCACAGACAATAAATTCTACTCCTCCGGCGGCACCAAGAAGATGACCGATCATAGACTTGGTGGAATTAATTTTCACTTTTTTTGCCGCATCTTTCAAAGCAGCTTTGATTGCCCTGGTCTCGAAAAGGTCGTTATGATGCGTTCCCGTTCCATGTGCATTGATATAATCAATTTCCTCTGGCTGTACCCCGGCTTCTTTCATCGCATCGGTCATGGCTCTGGCCGCTCCGCTTCCATCTTCAATAGGGGAAGTAATGTGATATGCATCTGCTGTTGCCCCATATCCAGCCACTTCTGCATAGATCTTTGCATTTCTCGCTTTTGCATGCTCCAGTTCTTCCAGAACCACTACGCCAGCCCCTTCTCCGATTACAAATCCACCTCTGTCTTTGTCAAAAGGAATGGAAGCGCGGGCAGGATCTGTACTGGTACTAAGTGCAGTCAGATTGGTAAAACCAGCCACTCCCACAGGAGTGATCGCACCTTCTGTTCCACCAGCCAGCATAACCTCAGCATCCCCGTACTGAATCGCCCGAAAAGCATCTCCGATACAATGTGTCCCAGATGCACATGCTGTCACAACATTGGTACATTTTCCTCTCGCACCAGTTGCAATAGACACATTTCCAGCCGCCATGTTGCTGATCATCTTGGGCACAAGAAGCGGATCCACCTTGGAAGGACCTCTTTGCAGCAATCTCTGCTCGGCATTCTCCATTGCCTGCAGGCTTCCGATTCCAGAGCCTACGATCACACCTACACAGAAGGGATCTTCTTTTTCCATATCAATCCCGGCATCTGCCAGTGCTTCTTTCGCAGCTGCCACTGCATACTGGGAAAATAGTTCCATACGCTTTGCAGCTTTAAAATCCATATAATCTTTTGCATTAAAATCTTTCACTTCAGCTGCAAGCTTCACCTTAAAATCTGTCGTATCAAACCTGGTAATTTCCCCAATTCCAATCTCGCCTGCTTTTATATTTTCCCAGAATGTTTCCACATTATTTCCAATAGGCGTAACCGCACCTAATCCAGTCACTACCACCCGTCTTTTACTCATAACATTCCTCCATCTACACACAAAACCTGCCCCGTAATATATCTGGCTTCAGGAGATGCGAAAAATGCCACAGCCTTCGCCACATCTTCCGGTTCTCCAAAATTTCCCATTGGAATATTCTTCAAAGTTTCTTCTTTTACCTTATCAGGAAGCACATCTGTCATGTCCGTTCTGATAAAGCCAGGAGCTACAGCATTTACCGTAATCCCGCGGGAAGCAAGTTCCTTTGCGGCAGTCTTGGTAAGACCGATCGCGCCGGCTTTTGAAGCTGCATAATTTGCCTGTCCGGGGTTTCCACCGATTCCTACAACAGAGGCCATATTTATGATCCGGCCGCTTCTTTGCTTCACCATCTGTCGTGATACATGGCGGATGCAGTTAAAGGTTCCCTTAAGATTTGTGTCCACAACTTTTCCAAAATCTTCCTCACTCATTGCCATCAAAAGTCCGTCTTTTGTAATCCCTGCATTGTTTACCAGGATGTCGATCCGGCCATATGTTTTTATTATTTCTTTGATAAAAGCTGCACAGGCGTCAAAATCTGCCACATTGCATTGGCTGATTACAGCTTGTCCTCCCTGCCTCTCAATTTCCGCTTTTACTGCTTCTGCTTTTTCTTTTGAGCCATTGTAATTGATGATTACAAATGCTCCTTTTTGGGCCAGTTCAATGGCGATTGCTTTCCCGATTCCCCGGGAAGCGCCCGTCACAACTGCGATTTTTTTCTCTGTATTCATGCCTTATTTTTGCTCCTGTCATTCAGATTCCCATAGCCTTTTCATTTACAAGCTTTGTAATCAGCTTAAGATCTTCCACTTTCTGAATATTATAGGTTGTCACCTCTGGCGCGATCTTTCGCATAAAACCAGTCAGTGTTTTTCCCGGACCAATTTCCACAAAGGTGTCCGCACCATCTGCAAGCATCTGTTCCACGCTCTGCTGCCATAGCACAGAAGATGAAATTTGTCTTGTGAGAAGATCTTTTGTGGCACAGATGTCTGTAATATACTGTGCAGTTACATTGGTCACATATGGGATTTTCAGACTGGTAAATTCCACTTTGTCCAGTTCTTTTTCCAATTCTTTTCCTGCATTTTTAAGCATAGAGGAATGAAATGGACCACTTACTGCAAGGGGAAGAACACGTTTTGCACCGCATTCTTTCAGCTTTATTGAGGCCTCATCTACAGCTGCTTTCGGACCTGTAATCACGATTTGTCCAGGACAGTTATAATTCGCAATTTCAGCTTTTGTCCCTGCAATAATGCTCTCAATTTCCTGGGTTTTGAGTCCAAGAACAGCTGCCATAGAGCCCTCTCCTGCCGGTACCGCCTGTTCCATAAGGATTCCTCTTTTCCGTACGGTTGTTATGGCATCCTTGGCACTCATTCCGCCTGCCACAGAAACCGCACAGTATTCACCAAGGCTTAAACCTGCTGTTACATCCGGATGAAGACCATATTCTTCTACCACTTTTTCCATTGCCAGACAGGTGGTTACCAGCGCTGCCTGGGTATATTCAGTTAAATTTAACCGGTCATTTTTCTCAAAACAAAGCGCTTTCATATCCAGTGAAAGCCACTGGCTTGCATCATCAAAAAGCTGTCTGGCGACTGGAAATTGTTCATAAAAATCCTGCCCCATTCCCATCTTCTGGGCACCCTGTCCGGGAAAAAGAAATGCAATCTTACTCATAAATTCCAGTTCCTTTCAGCAGATCATCCGTCTCCTTTACAAGCTTCTGGATCAGGTCATAACAGCTCATCTGCTCCTTTACAAGACCTGCGCTCTGGCCCGCCATTACGCTTCCAGTTTTTACATCACCATCCACCACAGCACGCCTCAGACTTCCAAGAGTCATCTTCTCAAGTTCCTCAAAGGAAACTCCCTCTGCCTCTTTTTTCAGGTATTCTTTTGTCATCTGATTCCGAAGGGCACGTACCGGATGACCAGTGGAACGGCCAGTGACTTTGGTATCAATGTCCCTTGCTTTCAGGATCATATCTTTGTAATTCTGATGCGCCCAGCACTCTGTGGTTGCCACAAAATGAGTACCCATCTGGACAGCTCTGGCACCAAGCATAAACGCTGCTGCGATTCCTCTTCCATCTGCAATTCCCCCTGCCGCAATCACTGGTATATTTACTGCATCTACAATCTGGGGAACCAGAACCATTGTTGTTGTCTCGCCAATATGCCCGCCAGATTCGCAGCCTTCTGCCACTACGGCATCTGCGCCGCAGCGCTCCATCCTTCTTGCCTGAGCTACAGATGCAATGACCGGAATGATCCTGACACCTGCTTCTTTCCACATTTTCATGTATTTTTCCGGACTTCCGGCTCCAGTTGTAACTACTGGAACTTTTTCTTCCACGATTACCTTTGCGATTTCATCCGCATACGGGCTCATCAGCATAATATTGACTCCAAAAGGCTTATCCGTAAGCTTTTTTACCTGATGTACCTGCTCACGAACCCAATCCGCCGGAGCACTTGCCGCGCCGATCAAACCCAGTCCGCCAGCTTCTGAAACAGCCGCCGCCAGATGATATTCTGCTACCCAGGCCATGCCGCCCTGAATGATTGGATATTCAATTCCAAGTAACTTCGTAACTTCTGTTTTCATGAAAATCTCCATTCTGCAATTTCATTTTATCGTAACTGTTCAGAGCCCACCTCCAAAATGCTTCGCATTTCGTCGGTTTGGCGTATCCGCCAAATGGATTTATGTGCAAAAGTGTTCATTCATGCAAGCATGATTCACACTTTTGCACATAAATCCGCTTAGCTCTGAACAGTTACATTTTATCTATGTTTTCCAAGCATTACTGACGGCTCTGAAGATAAACTTCCACATCGCCAATGGTCTTGATATTCTCCAGATCTTCCGTAGGAATCTCTACTTCAAATTCCTCTTCCAGAGCCATTACCATCTCGAAAAGATCAAGGGAATCTGCCCCAAGATCTTCTTTGAAAGAAGTCTCTGCTGTCATTGTATTTACATCTGCTCCTAATGAATCTGCTGCGATTGTTTTGATTTTTTCTAACATTTTTTGTTCTCCTTTTTTATCTATCTTATATTTTTTCGTAACTATTCAGAACATCTACAAAATGCCGTGTATTTCGTCAATGGGACACATCAAATTGATTTGAACAGTTACTTATTTTCTATAATCCAGAGCCTTTTTTCTGACCCGAATTAAGATTTGCCAATTGTTTTTACCATTGAAGCAGGCTTGCTCCATAAGTAAGTCCTCCACCGAATCCCGAAAGAACGACCCAGTCTCCAGCTTTTAATTCTCCTTTTTTATTCCATTCATCCAGAAGAAGTGGGATGCTTGCAGAAGATGTATTTCCCAGATTTTCTATATTCATGGGGAATTTTTCCAAAGGTTCTTTCATGTGCTTTGCTACGGAAGAAACAATCCTCTGGTTTGCCTGGTGAAGCATGTAGTAACGGATTTCTTCTTTTGTTTTTCCTGCCTTTTCCAATACCTCAAGGATTACTTCCGGCACTTTGGAAACAGCGAATTTAAACACCTCTTTGCCATCCATCTGCATATAAGTGGACGAAAGATCAGCCCTTGTTTCTGTAAATTCAGGCCGGTTCCGGCTGGCACAGGTAAGTGACTCTCCGCCGTTTCCCATAGAATGAGTCGCCTGAATGTAAACCGCGGATTCCTCATTTTCCAGGATCACAGCCCCAGCTCCATCGCCAAATAGTACACAGGTACTTCTGTCCTGCCAGTTAGTGAGATGGGACAGCGCTTCTGCCCCGATTACCAATGCCCGATGGTAAATCTGCTGTCCCAGATAAGCCTGGGCAGTGTTTAACGCCAGAAGAAATCCTGTACAGGCACCGTTCAGATCAAAGCAGGTGGCATTAACCGCACCGATCAGCTTTTGGACTTCGCATGCTGTACAGGGCATGATTCTCTCGGCTGACATCGTGGAAACCAGGATCAGGTCAATCTGCTCCGGCCACATTCCTGCATCTGTAAGAGCTTTTTCGGCTGCCCTTGCCGCCATATACGCCACTGTTTCCTCTTGTCCGGCTATGTGTCTTTGTCTGATTCCAGTACGTCCCCGGATCCATTCATCACTTGTATCCATCATGTGGGACAGATTATCGTTATCCCACACCTGAACTGGCCGGTAAGAGCCAGTCCCTTTTATTTTTCCAGTCATAATACCCTCCAGGTATTCCTTACTTATCCTTATGTTTTTATTTTTGTTTTAAAATTGTTTGATTATCAAAGTATATCATAAATTTTCTATTTGTCAACAAAAAATACTGCCTGAACAGGATTTTTCTTCCTGCATCAGACAGTATTCACCAGGCAACATTCTATTTTTTTATTTCTTTACCCGCACTTTGCAGGTTACTTTTTTGTTTCCAGACTTAACGGTAATTACAGTGGTTCCCCTCTTTTTCGCAACAATTTTTCCCTTCGAATTCACCGTGGCCACCTTGGGATTGGAGCTTTTATAAGTAACCTTCTGCTGGCTGGTTACTGGTGTAAGTACTACTTTCAGCTTAAAACTTTTCCCCTTTTTCGCAAGGGTCACGCTACGTTTATTTAAGGATATCGCAGTTGTTTTTACAATGCCCTTCTGCACCTTTACATATAGCGTTTTGCGGCTTCCGTTGGTATAAGTGATGGTAACCGTAGCTCTTCCGCTTTTTTTACCTGTTATTTTCTTGTTTTTGCCAATCAACACAATTTTCTTATTGGAAGTACTTAGCTTCTTAATTTTGCCAGATGGTTTGTATGACTGACCGATCTGTAAGGTGACTGAAACCGGAGCGGCTGTTGGCTTAGGATCTGCGGCCGGCACTGGTGTATTCGTTGGTGCCGGAGCCTTCGTTACCGCTGGTGCTTTCGTTGGTACAGGCTTCTCGCTTGGGATTGGCGTCGCTGTCGGCACTGGCACTCGGGTTGGTACCGGCATTGCCGTTGGCACAGGTACTCGTGTCGGCGCTGGCGTCGCTGTCAAAGTCGGTTCTGGCGTGATGGTCGATACGGGCACCTTTGTCGGAGTCGCAACCGGCACACTGGTTGGTACAGGTGTCTCAGTTGGTGTTACATCTGAAATCTCCTCTTTTTCCCCATATCCTTTTTCCCACAATACCGGCAAAATAAAGACAGGGGAACTATTCCCGCTTGACGAAGTAGAAAAGCTTGTGTATTCCACCCGCTCTTCGCCAATTGTAATAAATTGTCCTACTGACTGTCTTCCAACCAGCAGATATCTCTCTGATGGATTCGCTCCTACATCATCCCAGGTGGCATCCACCAGATACCATTTCCCGTCTTCCATCTGAATGTAATTCCACATATGGGCACCTGGCGTCCCCTGCGCTGTCCCCTTGGCCGTTCCACTGATACAGGCACAATTAATGCCCATATAATAACAGAGAATTTTCATGGATTTGGCATAGCCTTCGCAAACAAATGCCGGATTCTCATCGAGGAACAAGGACGCTGCTGTATGTACCCACATGGTATTGTCATTCCGGTATACTGCTTTCTGGCAGATATAATCATGGACGGTTTTTATTTTCTGACGCGGAGACATCCCTGCTGTCCTTGAGTTTAATTCCTGCACCGTTTTTTGTACATTTTCCATGAAAGCATCCATTCTTTTATGGGCGCCTGTGGTTATTTCACGGGATTCCGGATTAAAACTGAATCCAGAAAAAACAGCTCTATAGCCCGTAGAAGAAGACAAATCATAATTACAGCTGATCCTGTATCCATAACTTCCGCCCCGGAACCAGAACGCTTGTGGATAATCATAGGAAAAGGCATCCGATGCAGCCTGAATCGCACTGTTCACCCTGCTTTTTGCCAATTCATAGTCTTCGCCTTTTTTCTGGAAAGAACCATCTTCTACAACTGCCTCAAAAGAAATAGACTTTGGAAATTCAAAAGAAATACTCAGATTTTCCAAATGCTGGCTATACTCTGTCACATAATTCTGAACCAGTTGATCATAAAACCATCTGGCATTTTCATCTAACTGGTCTCCATAGCTGTCCGTATAAGTCTCCAGGGAAAACAGTCCAATGCCGTTGTCACTGGCATGATCCGCTAAAGCCCCTGAAAGGATTTCACCGGATTCTTCTGCTACAACATTATATCCAACCTCATACCCAGCCCAGACCTGTGACAAGCCAGATGCACCAATCAGTATAAAGGAACACATAATAAAAAAAGCCAAAAAACAATTTCTTTTTCCCATTTAAACACACTCTAAACTCTCTTCACGATCAGACAACGATATATACATTCACTGCATAAAAGCAAACTACTTCCAAGAACAATTTGGTAATACCGAACCCTTGATATTTTTATATTTATCCTGTCATTTTCCACAATGAACGCAACTGGCAGAAGCAACGGCAGGAAATACCTGGCCTGTACACCTTTGATCTGCCCAGCCCCAATCGGCGAGAAAGTCAGATACATAGCCAGCCAGATCAGAACAACAGATAAAAATACATTTATAATACAATACCATCTATTCCTTTTTAAATTATAATATATCGTATTTTCACCCTGAGGTTTTACAAGAAACAGTAAAAGAAGTAACGGTAAAAGAAGTAAAGCCCATACTTCTTTTAGCATTCCAAGCACATAAAAGTTCAGGAACATCTGATTAAAGATCAAAGTAGTATTATTTGCTGTTTCTCCATTATTTCTGAAATTATCAAATGAAAAAATATCCCTGATAAACATTTTCACAGTTGCCAGAGGATGTTCCAACATACTCAAAAGCTGTCCCACAATTCCAGTGTTTCCACCTCTGGAATCTCCTCCGTAGAGCAGATTCCCTGTCAATATGTTTTCCAGCAATGGCTCTATCTTTATTACGATTACACCAATTGCCAATAAAACTACCAGAGCAGCAACGCATATTCCTGCTGCCTTTTTTACTTTCGTATCAAGCAGCCTCTTTCCTTTCTCCCACAGAATAGGAACGATCAGTAAAATCAATGGACAATACACAGGCTTTGCAACACATCCTATGCCCAGAAGAATCACTGCCCCAATCACATTTCTGATATTTTCGTTTCCCCGCACCTTTTCAAGTTCATTCATGCAAAGCACTACACCCAGCGTGATGGTTGAAAAAATCCATCCATCATAAGTATACATGCTTTCCTGGAAAATAACTGTAGGCATCATTCCTAAAGCTGCAATCAATACTTTTTTTCTTTTAGCAACAATAATTGCTATTGCAGTCAGCAAAGCACAGAAAACCAGATTTCCCAGTCGCCCTAATATATAACAGCCCACATAAGACGCCCCTGCCCTTTCTGCCAGATGATACATAAGAATCATAGGAAAATGGGTAATATAATTTCTCAAAGAACTTGGATTGCTATACGTTTCTTCCGTATTTCCAGCAAGCTGGTCCAGATATTCCCTGATCATATACTGTTCTTCTGAGGAATTTGCTGCCGTCCAGTTATTTCGCACAAAATTCAGTTGTGCAGCTGGATTCAAAGATACTTCCGATGAAAAATCAGCATTATATACGGTAGCATAATGCACCTCTTCATCCCAGGATATTGCATATGGACCGGAATCTATCGCTATTATCCCTCCAAAACCCACTGCCCCGACCAGATAAAACAGCCATACTCTTTTTAATATGAACTGTTTTTCAAATATAAGTAATATTGCCAGAAAACTTACCAGGCCAAAAAACAACATTCTATATTTGTTAAAAACAAGTTCGTTGGAATAAGAAATGCCAGATAGTTTTACCTTGGATGGGCGCTTAAATACAATCTCCAGTTTTACAATTTTCCTGTTAATATTTGTAAAAGCCGCTTCCAGCCCCGGATACATATATTCCTTCAACTCAACTGTTTCTTCTTTTCCAAAATCATTTATTGCCGTACAGGTTACATTATAATATCTTTTCTTTTTTACAGTTCCTTGCACGATCAGTTTCTTTATATATACCGGCTCCTCAAATTCTTTCTGATATATCAGTTTTCCATCTGAATCCGTAGTACTTTCACTTATTGAAACAGGGCTGTATCCGTTAATAATCGCCTGATAGTTGAATCCCAGTTCCACCAGAAGTGCAATCGCAACAGCCAGAACCGCTTCAATCACAATTCTGCTTATTTTATTCCTGATAAACAATAACTTCTCCTTTATTCCATGCCCTTATCTATCAAATTGTTATACTGTCCCTGAATCCGCTCCAGTTCCATTTCAAAATCCTGTCGGTTCTTCTGAACCATGGTCTGCAGAATCATACCTGAAAACAAAGACTGAATCGCGCCAAGTACAGCAAAACCGCAAACGATCAGCGTAGGTATTTTTCCAACCATGCCAGTCTCAAGATATTTCACAAATACCGGTATGAAGAATCCAATTCCTAAAATAAGCAATATACTTGAAAGAATTCCGAAGAATGCCATGGGCTTATAATTGCGATACAGTCTCGCAATGGTTCTCAATACTTTAAATCCATCGGAATAGGTATTCAATTTAGACTCGCTGCCATCCGGACGGTCTCTGTACTCGATTACTTCATTTTCAATATACATATTTTTATCCACAGCATGAATACTCATCTCTGTTTCAATCTCAAAGCCCTTGGACAATACTGGAAATGATTTTACAAACTGATAACTAAAAGCTCTGTATCCGGTCATAATATCGTTAATCTGTGTATTAAACATGAGATTGATACATTTGCGTACAAGACTGTTTCCAAAGTTATGGAATGGCCTTTTATTCTCTGTAAAATAAGTGGAGGATAAACGATCGCCAACTACCATATCCACTTTTTTGTCCAATACCTTCCTTGCCATGGCAGGTGCAAACTCTGCCGGATAGGTGTCATCCCCATCCGCCATGATGTAGCACTGTGCATCAATTTCACGGAACATCCGGCGGATCACGTTACCTTTTCCCTGCTGATACTCATACCGGACTACGGCGCCAGCCTTACGCGCAATCTCGTCTGTATGATCCGTAGAGTTATTATCATACACATAAACAATCGCTTCCGGTAATGCTTTTTTAAAATCTTTTACGACCTTTTCTATTGTTTTGCTTTCATTATAGCAGGGAATCAATACTGCAATTTTATCCATTTTATTGTGCTTCCTTTCCCATTTTCTTTCCTTTTTCCTTATGTTTATAACGAAACTTTATTTTTATCGTATTATTTTATTCTACTACACTGTAAATCTCCGGACAAGTTAATTATCATTTAACAGTTGCCTTAATTTTACTGCCTATCGTAAAATCAAACCGGGACTTCTCATGAGCTGTAACGTTTCTTCCTATGAGATACGGAAACAGCAGGCTTACCGGAAGCATGCAGATAGATGACAAACCATATCTTGGCCAATAGCAGATAGGTGTGGCAATAAGCAGCGTCGCGATATTTCCCAGGCAGGGAATAAAAAACAAGAGATAACGCCATTTTCCCTTTACGATCGCATACAGAATCATAAACAGCGCGATCCACAGGCATAAAGCCACTGACGGCATTGGCGTAGCCAGGGAAAAATATTCTTTCAGTTTCACATTCAGCTTACTATTTTCACCCAAAAGGCTTCCTGAATGGATTTTAAAATTCTTTTTAAGCATTTTAGGCCCCTTGGGAACTCCCATCGCACTATTACCAGTGTAACTGTTTAATTCCCAATAACTAAGCCCCCAGAAGCCACAGGTGTCCATCGCCCAGGCTTCCACATATAGCTTTGGATTTTTGATCAACAATGAGAGCCATACTTTCAGGAATTCCTTGTGGTGCTCCCTGAAAAAGGCGGAATCAAAATCATCGCTCCATTTCATATGGTCGACCAAACCCGGGCTATAATTTTCCCTGTATTTCTCCAATGGCATGATTTTGTCCAGAAACTCTTTTTCTTCCTCCGAAATATTCCCCTCGTATACAACCGTCCTTGCGACCTGCTGCAAAGGTACTCCATATGCACCGGCAGCCGTTCCTAAAATTCCAAAATGGCGGAATACTGGTCCCTGAATCACACAGCAAAAAGCAATAGTTGCTACTGTCGCTAATATCAGACTTTTTCCCAGTACACATCTGTTTTTCCCAATAAGCGCACAGCCCATCATAAGAATCAGGGAAAACAACGCAACATATTTGCCATTGTGCCTTGAAAAGCACATCACCAATATGGCGAGCATACATTGCAAAATATATTTCTTATCTTTTGAGACTTTCCCTCTGGAATAGATCAGATCAAACAATTTAAAACTGTAAAAATAAACTGCCATTGCGAAAATCGGATCTTTCCACATACTCACAGCATGCTGTCCCCAGAATCGCGGCAGTGCAAAGAACAGCAATACGAAAAAACAGATTTTCTTAGATATATTTTTGTTCCGGAGCCAGCAGATACTATATGCAAAAATACCGCCCATATACAACATTTGCAAAACAGAATAAATCGCACACCCAAATGTATTTCCCCTGCCGATCAAATGACTCAGTGATATACAGAATTTTACAAACATCGTAAACATAAAAGGATGCATATCACCATATTTCCATTTGCCAATAGCCTGCCCTATGGACATGGTTGAATCTCCATATATAATAGCAGGATAATACAGGATCAGATAAGGAAGCCAACAAATAAACAGAACAATTGTTAAAATGATGAACCATTTTGTACTGGAAATCCCAACTGCATAACAATTCTTTCCGGAAATGTCTTCTTTACTAATTCCTCCAGTATTTACTTCTGTATTTTTCTTTGCACCTGCTTTTACATTTTCGAATATTATAGTGTATATCCTGGTAGATGAAAACAGCTGAACCATCCCGAAGCTTAACAACATAAAGGCATACAAAAGCACCAAGAAAGCAATCAGATCATATCCCGTGTATTCTTCTATGTAGTTTGCCGTAATATCGCTGTAAAAATCGTAGAACTGCATCACCATATGTTTGCAGACGACTAATACCACTGATATTCCCAGAGAAAAAAGACAATACCACCATTTCTTCTGCCCAAATTCTTCTCTGTTTTTCCAGACATACTCCTGAAGCAGATAAAACGCAGCTGCTATGGGAAACAGAATTACCGATGTGCCTGGAAGCTTCAGGTATTCTGTTAATACTCCTGCGCAGGTAAGGCTTAAAAGGATCCGGGGGATAAAATGTCTGTAGATATCTGTTAAAAATAATTTATTTTTTTCTTTTGTCATTTTATACAACAGCCTCTGTTATTCTTTTATTTCCAATTGTAAGTTCGTGAAGCCCGATTTCTTTTTTCTTATTAAAATTGAAACTAAGCATATAACCCTCATCTACATGATATGCATCCAAATATTCCACAAGCTGCTCTCCACGGCAATTGTATTCCTGTCCGCGCCATATTTTCATCTCAATAATAAACTATTCTCCACGATAATCCACAATTACATCCGTTCGTTTCTGATTACGTGTTCTTGATCTTAAGCCGCTTTTTCTAAATTATTTTGCTGTGAAAGATCATTGTATTCCAAAAGCTCTGAAAAAGTATGTGCGAATGTCGCTGAAAAGTCTTCCTCGCTCTGAAAATCCGCATTTCCAAACGTCTGGAAATCCATCAGAATCACATAGTACTCGTCCTGTAAATATCTATATAATGCCCGAAGAGTAGTTGTCTTCCCGTATTGCCGCGCTTTGTTTATCACAAAATAGCAGTCATCATCTACAAGCTTCTTGATTTCTTTTAAACGCGCATCCAGATTAACCATATAATGCTTCTCCGGGATACAGATACCGGTAGTGTTGAAGGATTTAGGCATGTGAACTCCTTTCTGAGGCAGGAGTAATCGACTTTCATTCATGGTGATGTCTGTGTTAGCAGACGTTTCCGTTTAGTTACTTGAAATAAAAAATCCCGCCGCTTGTCTATGTAGTTTTTATTTTACTACACAGGCTGGCGGCGGGCAAGGGAATAAAATTATTCTTTATTTTCCTGTACAGGCTATAGTAACAGTCTTAGTTCTAAAAGTGAATTTATAGTAGTACATTTAATCCCAAGCACCCTTCCATACCCATATTTAGCATAAACAAACGGTATCTCCGCTTTAACTGAAGCAGTATAATCCCCTATTGTATCACCAACAAATAACATTTTATCATATGGATATTTGGCTTTAATATTTTCAAGCATATTAATTTTGGTATATCCACCTTTTTCCTTTGCTACTTCAATATACTCAAAAAAAGCAGAAATACCGAATAATTCAAATAACTTTTCAACCTGTGGTTTAGTTTTCATCGTTGCAATGCAAATCCTGTAATTATTTTTTTTCAAGTATTTTAACAAATCCTCTAAACCTTTATATGGTCTAGACTCCCCCACATATTTAGTCACATACTTTTTCCGGTATTTTCTAGTTGCCTCCATTGCAATCTCATCAGAAAACCCATTAAACTTTATCAGACTGTCTTTTATTGCAGGTCCAATGTATTTGTCTTCTTCTCTCTCATTAATTTTTTTGCAGCCATATGAATCAAGTATATCATTAAGGCAATGTATTATACCTGATTTAGTATCAAATAAAGTTCCATCAATATCAAAAATTATTGTTTTCATCATTTTTATATTTTCACATACTTTGGCGTAGTCAAAAAGCTAATTTTTATTTTCTTGGAATACTCTTTAAATACTTTTTTCATGCCCTCATTCATAGCATCTAATACTGCATTCCTAGTAATAACTTCCATATGTTTATCCGCATAATTATCTGCTGTTTCGTGTGAGTATCCATCAAATCCTGCAAGAGCAATTTCCTTAACACCATAATTCATTAAAAATTTTACTGCCATTAATCCCGCATTATCTTTTACTGCTTCTATATCATTCACAAGATCTCTATATTTTACTTGAAGATAAACATCTTCACTGGTAATGTTTGAAGTAACTATGCACTTACCATATATGGACTTGTCAATTTCCCTATATCTTCTTAAATTACTCAAAAATACATAATTTGAAAGAGCATAATTAAAATTCACACTAATACATATTGCTGTTTTAGCATATTGTTCGATTTTTTCTCTCTCAACGACAGAACTTTTACCAGGTGCAACCAAAAGAACTTTTCGATTCTTTAATAAACTCAAAAGTTCATCTTTATGTTCATCCTGAACTTTTCCTATAGCAAGATATCTTGTATACAGTTCTTCAATATATGCTTTATCAAATCCAACCTTTTTTTCGTTATCCATCAGTTGAAATATATTTTCCATATCTTCTACAGTTAATGTTTTTTTATCATCTAAAAAACTCGCATAATTAGGATGAGCATTATTTTTTGCAGAAATATAATTCGGCAATGAATATCCCCAGTAATTTTTCTTATAGAACGAATCTAAAATTTCATCAACAATCGTCAACAACGGTTTCAATTTATAATCCGCATTATGATTCTCATTTAAATATTCTGTAAATAATTCTGTATTTAAATTGCCAGCTCCTCGTCCCATTCCGTAAACAGATGCATCAATAATAATTGATCGGTTACTTTGAACCTGAGTCAGACTAAGGCAATTAGAATATGCCAACTGCATATTATTGTGGGAATGAAAGCCAACATGCACTTTATCTGAAAGATTATGCTCAACTGTATAAAAAAGACGTATCAAATCTTTTTCTTTCATCATTCCAAAACTATCTACTATATAAAATGCATAAGGTTCGAAATTATTGACTTTTTTAATTAAATCAATAAATTCTTCATCCGTATAAGACAAAGAAACCATCCCTTGGACAAATACTTTATATCCTTTTTCTTTCAATTTTTTACAGAATTCAAGAGCGTTTTCCATTTCTCTTTTATGAAATGCTACTCTTATACCTTCCACAGACATTCCATCATATTGCGGAATATCATCTATATTATATTCGTAAGCGTATAAAAATTGGGTGCTTTGACGTTTACCAATAAATATCTTATCATAAAGTAAAGAGTAAAATTTTACTACACTATCTACCAGGTGATAAACCTAAAGGTAGAAATATACTACTTTATGGAGAAATCTTATGGCACAGTTAAGAACCCGCCGCTCTCAGGAAGAGTGGCTTGAACTCATTCAGGAATGCCGCTGCAGTGGTATGACAGACCGTGATTGGTGCGACCAGCATGGAATCGTTGTCAGTTCTTTTTATAACGCAGTGAAACGGCTCCGCAAAAAAGCCTGTGACATTCCTTATACTTCTAATAAGAAGTCATATGCGCTGGATCTTACTTCCAATAAACAGGATGTTGTCCAGATAGACATATATCCGGATCATGATCCGGAAGCAGGTGCAGTGGCTTTACCACAAACACCTGCGGTGCACCTTGACAATTCACATACGATTGAACTGGTGATGGATGACGTAGCCATCAGGATCAATAATTCCGCTAACCCTGTTCTGTTAGAACAGATCCTTAGGATGATACGTCCGTCATCATGTTAGCGGACATCTCCGGTGTCGATGCCATTTTTATCGTGACCGGTTTATCCTCAGAGTATTTTTATCCTCATCTTTTCTGGATATAGCGATATTTACTCTCTTCTTCGCAAAAAAGATGAGGATAACATATTTTATGTGATAATGGAATCGCATTAAAATCGAAAGGATGTGATTTCATGAATTATGCTGATACCGTCGAAAAGGTAATGTCACTACTTAAAGAAAAGAAGGTGTGTTCAAGCAGTAGAAAGTCGCATAGGGACTGTTATGAATCTCTTGGATCGTATCTCGACCAAAATAGTACCGAGTATACGGTCAAAGCGCGTGATGAATGGTTTGCTGAGATTAAGAAAAGCCTTCCTTCACAGCGATGTGTCATATGGATCCGGTATGTATACCAGTTAGAGGAAATGGATTCTTCAGGAACAGTATCTGACCGCAGGCTATATCTA
>NZ_JBQKCL010000017.1:0-108322 GCF_052122375.1 Blautia sp. HCP3S3_H10_2 | reverse complement strand
TGGATAACCAAACAAAGGAATGTCCAAAATCAGGGATATCACTTTTGTGTAGGTGTCTAAAAAATAGGCACTACACTAATTCAAAATGTCCTTGACAAGGGATACAGTTTAGGAATTCTGCTAAATCCTTCAGGTACACTTCTCCTGTCTCTTTCACCCCGGCCTGGTTTGTTTCTCCATTGCCGTCATAAACACCAATGGCACGAAATCCAGCCTGCTTCGCAGTCTGAAGTGCATACAGGGAATCCTCGAATACCAGTGTTTCCTCTGGTCTGGTTCCCATATATTCTGCTGCCAGTCTGTAGATCAGCGGGGAATGCTTGCTTTCTCCCACCTCACTGGTAGTATCTATTTTTTGCAAGAACTCCAGAAGTCCGTTTCGCCGAAGTGCCCTTGTCACATGCTCCCGCGGACTGGAAGTAGCCGCTGTCATCTTGATCCCTTTCTCCTGCAAAAAAGCCAGCAGCTCCCTGGCGCCGTCTTTCGCTTTTACCTCGTAGAAGTAATAATCCTGCAGCATTTCCTGAATTCCTGCCAGTACCTCTTCTACAGACTGTTTCAGATGATACTGCTGCTTCATATATTCTGCGCCCTGTTCCATACTCATGGAAAACAACATCTCTCTTAGGTCCGGCTCTGGCTGGATTCCCTGATTTTGCAGGTATCTCGCTCCAAGATCATTCCAGATTGCCATAGAATCCAGCAACACACCGTCCAGGTCAAAAACTGCTCCCCGAATCATGCTTCCACCATCTTCTTTGTTTCTTCTTTCAGATCTTCTGTCGCCTTTTTAATATTCTTCTGTGCATAGATCGCACTGATAACTGCAATTCCACAGATCCCGCTTGTTTTCAGTTCTTTCACATTCTCCTGGGTTATGCCGCCAATGGCTATTACCGGAATCGATACTGCCTCGCAAATAGCCTTCAGTGTCTCATGGGGCACTTCCACGGCATCTGCTTTAGAGCCGGTAGGAAATACAGCTCCCACCCCGAGATAATCCGCTCCTCGTTTTTCCGCCAGAACTGCCTGTTCCACAGTCTGCGCAGATACACCAATGATCTTATCCGGTCCAAGCTTGGCCCGCACGTCGCCAGCTTCCATATCACTTTGTCCTACATGTACACCGTCTGCATTCATTGCAATCGCGATATCCACATTATCGTTGATCACAAACGGCACCTGATATTCCTTACATAACTTCTGAAGCTGCTTTGCCTCCTCCAGGAAATGTGCTTCATCCAGTTCCTTTTCCCGAAGCTGCACAAAGGTCACACCACCATCCAGGCTCTCTTTTACTACAGAATATAAGGTACGTCCATCCAGCCAGTGACGGTCCGTAACTGCATACAACAGCAGGTCTTTTTTATCGACGTTCATACTTGGCCCCCTCATTCAGGACTGCCTCGTCCATCTGATAAATAGCATCAATAATACGATTGCGGTATGTAGAATTCCCTTCCCATTCCTGCATATGGCTCCATCCGATTTCTCCTGCCAGTCCCATCACGCAGACTGCTGCTGCGGCTGCCTCCAGCTTCTGCTCCGGATTCGCTGTGATATAGGCTGTCATCATTCCGGACAGCTGGCATCCGGTTCCTGTGATTTTACCCATCTCCGGTCTGCCATTTCGGATCACATAACAGTTTTCCCCATCACTGACCAGATCAATAGCCCCTGTGATTGCTATTACAGAGCCGCTTTTTTTGGCAAAATCTTTTATGAAAGCGATAGAATTTTCCAGATTTTCTTCTGTTACGGCATCTGCCACATCTGCATCTACCCCTTTGGTTGTTCCACTTCCAAATGCAAGTGTCTTGATTTCAGAAATATTTCCGCGGATAACTGTCGGGTGCAGTTCTTCCATCAGTTTCAAAGCGGTCTCTGTACGCAGCTTCGATGCACCGGCGCCCACCGGATCCAGCAAGATCGGATGTCCCAGCTCTTTAGCACGCTTTCCTGCAAGAAACATTCCTTCGATGCTGCGCTCATTCAGGGTTCCAATATTAATATTTAACCCACCACAGATCGTTGTGATATCTTCCACATCCTTCGGCTCATCAGACATGATCGGGCTGCCGCCACAAGCCAGCAATACATTTGCCACATCATTTACTGTTACATAATTTGTAATATTATGCACCAGCGGTACCTGCTTTCTTACCTTTGTTAAACATTCTCCAAACATCATTTTCCTCCTTTACCTGCTTCATAGACAATTTTGTACAAGCCTCCCAACATGAAGAATTCACGTATTTACTTCGTAAATCGCGGCGTCTTCATATTTGAGCCAGCAAACTAAACGGACATGTCTGCTTACGCAGATATGTCCATGAATGAAAGTCGATTGCTCCGCGCCTCTGGCGCTCCCACAGGACCTTCATACTAAAAAGCGGATATGCCACAAAGACATATCCGCTCAAAATACACGTATGAAAAAAACACGTATCCGCTATATCCCTACGTTGGCATTATCCAAATCAGGTTACGGGTCCAGACCAAACATTCTGTTCTCAGCCTGCTTACGGCAAGCTCCCCTTTCATCTATTCTTGTACATTATAAGCCTGTCCAGCCCAAAATGCAATCTGCTTTTTTTGCGAATTTCGTTATTCTTCTTTTTGTACTTTTACTTTTTTCTTTTTATATTTATCAGGATTCAGCTTTTCATCTTTTGTTCTTCTCACCATTACAAAAATGCCAAGTCCAATAAGTGCTGCGATTATAACATCAACAATAATTACTGCAACTCTCCATGGAGACATTTTATAGTAAACTTTTGCTCCTGGCGCTGTGTTATTAACCTGTGCTGAATTTGCCATCGTATACAGAGTATCTTTTATAGCTCTTCGAAGTGCTGCCACGCCTGTTGCTGTATCAATAGATGTATATTTTCCTGGGCTAAGAGTCTTATCGATCATATGCTGGTCTACTCCGGCTCTTACCATTCTGTTTACTGCAACATTGTCATTTGGACCATTTCCCTGATCATAATCAGTAATTACAAATCCCTGGAATCCCCATTCATCTCTGAGCACTGCAGTCATAAGATTGTAATCATAGCCAGAATACAAACCACCTATTCCTGACCATCCGCTTGTCATCATGTTATCACATGCGCGCATAGTTTTTGTGCTGACTGTACCTTTATCATCAGAAATATACTTAATTGTTTTCATTGCTTCTTTTACAGGTATCTCAAATGCTTTGAGGTACAGTTCACGGATTGTCTGTTCTGTTGCCCATGCTGACGGAATCCACCAACGCTGTTCTTCCTGTTCAACCATTGCAAAGTGTTTCAGCGCACAATAAGTTCCTTTATCTCCTGCACCAGATATTACACCAGCTGCTATCTTTCCTGAAATAATTGGATCCTCTGAATAATATTCATAGTTTCTTCCAGAGAATGGAGACCAGTGAAGATTTACCGCCGGTGCGTACCATCCACTGCCATCAATCCAGTAATTTTCTTCTGCCACATGACTGCCCATCTCATATGCCAGATCCACATTCCATGTCTGCGCCAATGTCGTTGCGGCAGGGAAGGAACAACAGGATACCCAGTTATTACCAGAATTATCATTCAGGCCAATTCCCTGTGGACCATCATGTTCAGATGTAGCCATTTTACCAACTGCTGATAACTTTCCAGATGCATATCCATTTGCAAATAATGCTCCATTAATCTCATCGCTTTCATAGTCAAGCTGGTCTAACAGCTCGTCCCACTTTGAATCATAGTAACTGATTCCTCTCATGTTCGATAAAGTAAGACCATTATCCTGTTTGGATTTCGGCATATCTTTTTCTGCTACATATACTTTACTACCTTCACTAGATCCCAATACCGGATCGTTTACATCATCCCAGGTTCCTTTTCCAAGATCATATGTTGCATATCCATAATCCAGCCATGAAATCACCGTATCGCTTGCCTGCTTAGTTACATCTGTAGGTGCTGTTGGCTGAGTATTTTCCCAGTCTGCTCTTGTCAGAATTGTAACATCATTTCCAACAGATGGATCTGTCATATATTCATTTGCGTGCTCGAATTCATTTGTTGTTGCAATAAACTCAGCTGAATCGTCTGCTTCTTTCTTCGCTGGTTCCCCAGTTGATGTTCCATCAGCGTTTAATGCTGCCTGGGCATTTTTATCATAATTGCGGATATGATCTTCATCCGATCCGTCATACCAGAAAGTATCATCAATCGTTGTAATTTTCTTTTCGATTACATCATGACTGTTCTGACGCAAAGTAATCTCATAATCGCCTTTCTCAAGAACATATGCACCTGTTGTTCCGTTTCCATTATCATGTGTATAACAATAAGATGCCATATCTTCTTTCGGAATACTGATCTTAACAAGCTCAGACTCCCCTGGCTGTAATTCTCCTGTCTTATCAAAGGCAATCAGATTTGCTGTTGGTTTTTCGATTTTGTTCTCTTCATCAAACTCTGTATATGGAGCATTATAATAAATCTGCACAACATCCTTGCCGGCATATGTATCTCCTGTATTTGTTACCTTTACAGAAAGTTCAATATTATCTCCGGAATCATCATAGCTTTCAATTTTCTGATCAAAAGTAGTATAACTCATTCCATATCCAAATGGATATACAACACCATTATCACGGTTATAATACGGATCTGTCTCTCCCGCTGGAAGATTATTGCTTGTAAAGTATCCTAAATCAGATGCTGTTTCATACCAACGGTATCCAAGGTACATTCCTTCTTCATATTCACGGAAAGGAGCCTGGAATTCTGAGCCTCCCTTAAATGCAGCTAACCATATATCTCTTGTATATGTAGCATTCTCATATACAGTGTTTCCTTCTCCGTTATTAAAATTAACAAATGTAGGAGTTTCCTGGTTATTTGCTACAAATGTATCTACTGTTCTACCAGATGGGCATACAGTACCATTTAAGATTTTCCCAAGAGACTTGAATCCCATCGCACCAGGTGTACAAATCTGCAGAATTGCATTAACCTGGTCATCATCCTCGAGCTCCGGAATCTGCATAGCATTTGTTGAATTTATAACCACTACAACACCAGAGCAATTATCTTTTGCAAACTGAATGGTTTCTTTTTCTGCTTCTGTGAGAGCTAACTGATGAGGAGTTCCGTCCGCGTACTCCTTTGTATACAAATCTCCACCTTCTCCTGAAGCACGTCCAACGAAAACAATACCAACTGTATCTTTGCAGCTGTCTTCTAAACCTTTATAAGTATCTGCCGGATATTCACTGATATTTACAGATGCCCCTAAAAATGCTGTCTGTCCGCCTTCTCCGCTGGCTGCTACTGGTGTAGTATCAACCGTTTCTGCTTTTTTCATGGCATCTACAACATCCGTATTTACATTCCCGAATGCCTCTGTCAGACCTTTTTCTGCTGTATATACATAGTCTGCTGTTGTATTAGTTCCACCTGAACCAGAACCGCTCATTACAGGATTTATGTAACGATAACCAAACGGGGTTACCTTGCTATCCGTAGTAAGTGGCAAAATTCCGTCATTCTTTAACAGTACTTCACCTTCATCGCCAATCTGCTCTGCTATTTTCACACTATTATTCAATGCTTCTTCTGAATTCGTACTTTCAAAATCATAATAATTTGTATCCCAATCAGAAGTTCCTTTCGGTACAGTTGCTGTCTTTTTTCCTTTTCCAAGGAAGGTATCCAACGACGGTGTAAAATAATTTGTTACTGTCGTTAAAACTACAGCAAAAATCAAAAAAATAGCCATAATGGTGCTCATTATGATTCTGAATACCTTATTACTCATTTTTAATTTCTTTTCTTTTTTCATAGTTACTCCTTTCTCAGTTCAAATGCTTTAAAATCAATTGCTCCATTTCCACTATATTTGAAAAATATCGCATTTGAATGTTTCTCCCTTTTTTTCATTTCCTGCGCCTTTTCACTCACCACATGCCACTCATTTCCAGACTCAGAAACTCTGATCTCAGTCAACACATTGTCAAAAGTTTCATCCAATGAAATGATCATTTTGCCGTCTGCATTTCCTCTGATTTCTATTGAAACACTTCCAAGTTTCCGTATATCGAAATACTTAAATCCTGCAACCGCGCCATCTCTCATATTTGCAATGTATTGAACCGCTGTTGCATCTCCATCTTTTTTATCTTGTGTAAAATATGGATGTTCTGATAACTTCTTTCTCGGGTTCTTTCCATCATATCTTCCGGTACCATTCTTTGACCAGAGATTACATGCAATTCGTGCCTCATACCTTCCCAGTCCGTCCAATGGTCCACCATTCAGGCCACAGCTTGTAACCTCTGCCTGAGCAAAACTTCCATCAGACCGCATCTCTATTTCCTCTGCGCATGCCTGTCTTGCATAGGAGCTTCTGTTTGTCTGTCGATGGTAAAAAATATAATACTTATCATTTAAATGCAATATACTTCCATGAGTATTTCCCAGATAGTTTTTAGCATGGTTCTCATCTGTATTTTCATTCAAGAACAGATCCCCCTGGCTGATCAGCGTTCCTCCAAATTTGAAGCCTTCGGTTGGCTTATCACTAATTGCATAACAAAGTTCATGATTATTCTTTGAGGAATACACAAAATAATATTTCCCATTATATTTTCTCATAGAACTTGCTTCAAAAAATTCATGACCAGTAAATGCTCCAGTTCCCTCTTTTGGAAATAAAAGTTTTTCCGGGGTTTTTATCGTTATCATATCCGGTTCTAGTTCTAATACATATCCGCCTTCGAATTTTCTTTTTCCGCCTGTTACCACTCCTGGAACTGGCGTATAAAATCCTGAGTAGAGATATACCTTCCTGTCATCATCAATAAAAATACCTGGATCAAAAGGAAATGAATCTCCTTTTTTTCGTCCCCATACCGTACCATCTTTATAATGTACATAGCCATAAAATTCATACGGTCCCTGTGGTTTATCACTTACCGCAACTCCCATGATTCCCATGAAATCAAATGCATAATACAAATAATATTTTCCATCTGGTGCCTTCGCAACATCCGGTGCAAACAAAAGCCTCATTCCCAGTTTATTTTTTGGATCCTGGTTTTTACGATAAATGATTCCCTCATATCTCCAGTCACTCAGATCCTCAACTGGTGCAGAATAGCATACATAATCATTCATACAGAACATTGGTGCTCCAAATCTGTCATGTGATCCGTATATATACACTCGGTTTCCAAACACATAGGGTTCTGCATCTGGAATGTACTCATTCTGCGGCAAATATGGATTAAATGCCTGTCCTCTCATCTCATTTTTCCTGCCTTTTCACTCTTTCTGCCCTTTCATTGCCTGCTCTGAAGGAAAAATAATCTTATTTACAACAAAAAAGATTACCATGGAAACTCCCCCATTCAAAACAGTTGTTCCTATATTATAAATGAAATCTGGAACAAATTTTCCTGCTACAGCAATCCAGATACAATTGACTGAATTTACAATACAGGTCACCACGAAAAAAGCTACCATATACCATAGAATCTGTCGTCTCAGATTACCATGGCTGCGAAATACATAATTTCTCTGAATTACAAAATTCACGCATTCGCCGATCACCATTGCCGTCATGTATGCGCAAAAATAAGGTAAACCACCATGTGCTGTGTCATACCCTATAACGTTCCATTCAAACTGCTCGCCAAACAACTGAACCTGGATTCCTGGCCATCCAAATTTGACCATTGGTAGTCTTGCAAAAAGCTTTGGCAAAAACTGAAGCATCAGATATTTAAATACGGTTATCAGGTTACATACGATCACGAATAAACCGCCCTCACGTACCCATCGGGCAACTGCTGGCCTTTCATCCGCCCACTTATTCCATTTCTCAGCTATGAAAAACCTTTTATCGTCCTTTATTTCCTGCGTTTCTTTTAGCCTCCTTCCTTCTATCCTTGAAAACGATTCTGCGCAGTTAATCATTTTCCTTTTGATGTTTGTATCATAACACATATTTTTTTCGAATTTTCCTCATTTCAAAAATCGCATTTTTCATTTCATATTTTGCACTCAGATTCCATAAATGGACATTAACGAAAAAATAAAAAAGTCTGTCATTTCCGTTCAACGAAATTCGACAAACTTTTTTTACTTTTCTTACAATTTCTGTTTTGTTAATCCTTTACGGGGGAAAAGCAGTTCCAGGCGAAACCAATTATCTTTTATCGTAACATTAAAACAACCATGATATTTTTCTGCGGAATAACGAATACTCTTTAATCCATATCCATGATATCTCTTATCTGCTTTTGTCGTAGGAGGTAATTCTCCTATCTTTAAATGCTCTCCTTCATAATAATTCTCCACAAGTACACATACAAAAGATTGCTTCTCAGATATGCTCACATGAATCATTTTCATCTCTGGATCCTGAATCTGCACCTCATATTCAATCGCATTATCCAATGCATTTCCAAAAATCGTACATAGATCCATCACGTGTATCTGATTTAACAGTTTCCCATCTGCAACAACTGTCATTTTTATTCCAAGTCGTACGCATTGTGTACTTTTACTCGTAAAGATTGTATCAAGTACTGAGTTTCCAGTCTTTATCTCTGAATCATACAAATGAATTCCCCGTTCAATCTCATCTAAATACTGACCTTTTTTCTTCTCATTGGGTTCCTCCCGAAGTACCTGTATCTGATGCTTTAAATCATGATATTTCCGATTCAACAACTCTATATTTTCCTGCGATTCCCTGTACTGCAAATACTGCGTACGAAGTACATTCTGGATTGCCATCATCTCCTGCTTGGTATCATTATCAAGCTTCACTATCTGGAAAATTTCAATCATAAGAACTCCAGCCAGATCCATCAACGTGCGGATATTAAAGATTTCAGATTTCATTACCCCGGTAAATGGTGTTATCACTTCTGTATAACTTAAATTACTAAGCGCAAACATAAATAGAGTAAGAATCCAGACAAGTAACAGATTTTTTCTGCTGATTTCCAACTCATAGTTTTCTCTTTCTCTCACTTGGTGGATATCCAGATAATAAAAAAGAAGAAATCCTACTACATAAATCGCCCCACAAAAAAGAACACTTTTCACTGTATATTCTTTTCGTCCGTTTTTCCAAAAATAAAATGAATAAATCTGCCATTCAAGTGCTGCAATCAATTCTGCACGCATAAATGCCCTTGCGCACATATAAGCAGCATTTTTCCATTTTGTCTGGCAACCATATTTTAAAAGAATTGTCATTACAGCAATTGCTGCAAACATTCCGGCTAGCCAAAGCCAGTTTTCCACGGTTCCACACCAAAGCTGAATTATCGCCAGAGGCAGAAAACCAGCTGCCACTGCGGTCAGTTTTATCTTTTTTTCCTTTAAGATACCACCACATGCTATGATCATATTCACACATGACAGCCATTCTGCAAATGCCGTATATAATTTAGGAATGTCCTGTATTTTTCTCACCTCCCATCTGTTACTCAGTCATATAGCTCACAAGCTTTGCCATAAATTCATTCTTTTTCCCACGACTGATTTTTAACATTTCACCATTTACATTTACTATACTGTTTTCTACCTCCCTGACCCACTTCAGATTTACCAGACAGCCGCTGCTGCATCTTGTAAATCCATCTGATCCCAGTTTGTCTTCCATCTCTTTCATTGAAAAAATAGTGGTTTCATATGTTCCATTAACTGTGTGAAACGTCAGTCTATGCCCCATACTTTCAATCCATTCAATATCAGACGTTTTTATTCTTCTTACCCCGTCCCTCATGGAAATAGACAAATACTTTTCTTTTGTTCTTTCCAGAGAACGGATTGCTTTTTTCAGGGTTTCTGTAAAGCTTGCATAGCTGATCGGCTTCAAAACATAATCAAGCGCATTTACTTTATATCCCCGTAACGCATACTGCGCCATATTGGTGATAAAAATAATAATAACCTGCTCATCCACTTTACGAATCTGTTCTGCGGCTTCCATCCCATCCATCATGCCCATTTCAATATCCATCAAAATGATATCCTGCGCCTTGTTATAACCATCTACTATTTCATATCCATCATGGAACCTTGAAACCTGAAACTGCTCTTGCTGCGCCTCTCCAAATTTCTTCAGATATTCCTGTATTGTCTCAGCGTAGTTATCATCATCCTCGACAATTGCTACATGTATCAATTTATTTTTTCCTTTCTGCCGCCTTTGGCCAAATCATATTTTAGTTTCTGTTTGTAAAGACATTCCTTCACTTTGCAGAATGCCTTTTTCAAAAACTTTCCAGATTTTATTTCATTTACAACTTAACCATCTCACATATGGTCTGTTTCACTTTCTCCATATCCAGCGGCTTCGCCAGATGGGCATTCATTCCAGCTGCAAGACAGTTCTCTTCATCCTCTTTGAAAGCATTCGCTGTCATGGCAATGATCGGAATCGTCTTTGCATCCGGCCGTGCCATCCTCCTGCATCCCTGCCAGCACCTCTGTCAGCTGTGTATTTAATCCGCTTGTATCTTTTTTATCAAATGCAACTCCAAGCTCCACTGACTGCAAAGTTTCTTCCAGAATCCTGAATTTCAATCCTGTATCTGCCATAAACTGGTCTACTGAAGTGTCATGTGCTGCCAACGCATCCACATACCCTTTACTTAGAAGAATAAAGATCAGGTCTCTTTTCTGTACGAAAATCACCTTACGCAGCTGAGGAAACGTACCATCATGACTGCGGATGATATCCTCTGGTTTGGTGGTATTCTGTACAGCGATCACTTTATCCTCCAGATCCTGCAATGTCTGGATGTCACTGTCTTCGTTTACCGCACCTACCTGACGGCTGCGCATGTAAGGTCCGGCCCAGTTATATTCATCCTCACGCCCGGTCATGGTAAAACTACTCCAGATACAGTCTATCTCTCCATCTGCCAGTAAATCCTTCTTGTCCTCCCAATTGATGAAAACAAATTCCGGAGCATACCCCATTCTGGAAAAAGCTTCCCTGGCCAGTTCTACGTCAATTCCCGTCATTTCCCCATTGGCGTCTGCATAACTAAACGGAGAATAGTTGTCACAGCCCACTATTATTTCAGGCAGATTTTCATTTTTTGTATTTTCCTCAGCTCTGCTGCATCCGCCGAGTATGCTTCCCAGCAGCAGAACTACCAGGCCAAGGCTGATTATCTTTTTCATAGGCTCCCCCTTTGTATCCTTAGAAGCTTAATTACGTTTTTCCCTTGCATAAGATCATAATCTTCCGCCAACCATCATTCTTGTATTCCCCTCAAGTATATCACAAAGGTATCTAATATAGACAAAAACATTCCAAAATAACTAGGCAAAAGGGATTTTTTTTAAGCGCAAACTATGTTAAAATGTGGCAAACTTAAATTATTTGATGGAGAACTCCAATGAACAAACTATTTAATTCTGAAATAGATTTAAAGCTCCGGTTATTTTATGTCCTTGCCTGGACAGGATGTATTGCAAATACTATTGGCTATGTGTCAAATGCACTGTTGTATGGACTGTCGGCCGCTACGCTGTTTCCTTTTTTCTGCGCTCTGATTATCTATGCAGCCAGTGCCTATGGTATCCATACAGGTAAAACGCGAGTACCTGCGCTTCTCATTCTTTCCATATGCAATCTGGTGGAATTCCCCGTACTGTATTGTCTGTACGGACCATACCGGTTGTCTTATATGATATTGGGAATCGTGGCCACAGCGCTATTCCTTGAAGATGCCTGGAGAATTGCCGGTACATCCCTGCTGATGTTATTTGACTGTATGCTTATTATATGGAAAATGGTCCGGCCGGATTTTTTCTCAGCCTTCGTGGTTGAAGAAAATCTGCTTTCCGCAGTCATTACCTTTTTAATCGCCAGCGGAAGTATCATATCCATGCTGACTATTCTTCTCAGGCAATACGCCCAGCAGCAGAAATGTATGCAGCAGATGACAGAAGACCTGCAGCTGGCAGCACACCTGGATCCATTGACCCGGTTATATAACCGACGCTATCTTACACAATATCTGACGGACAAAATAAGTGACGGTGAGGTAACTTTCGCTGTGGTTCTTCTGGATATTGATAATTTTAAGCAGATCAATGACACCTATGGTCACATGTTTGGCGATGAAGTTTTACAGAGCTTTTCCCAAATTCTTCTGAAACATATGAAAGGTCATGGCATTGTCACCCGTTTTGGCGGGGAAGAATTTATGCTGGTATTTAATTCCGTGGATAAATCCTCTATGCAACAAATTCTGAGTCAGTGCGCATCCCGGTGTAAAAATAAAATTCTTTCCGCCTACTTCTGCACACGCATTCTGATATCTCTCTTTGAACCTTTTCTCAATTTCCTCCAGCGAAGAAGAGAAAGTAAAATCCGAAACTCTCTCAATTCCTGCCATAATCACCTTGTCTGTGTGGGAACGGACTTCGGAAATAGAGGTGCGCTCCTCATCACTGACTCCAGGCACATGATCTTCCCAGTTAAACGCCTGGGCTTCACACTGATAGATCTGGTCAAACATAAGATTTTTGATTCCATGTACATGAAGCACATTAAACCAGGTATACCCTTTCACTTTTTCCAGAAAATCCATGAGAAAAGGCTTCTCAAACCGCTGGAAATCAGCTTCACTGATCAATTCCCTGGTTGTATACTGGGTAGAATAAAAGAATCCATCTACACCAGCTTCGATCATGCCTTTGGCAAGTCTCAGATTGTTCTCATGAATCACTTCCAGCCCATGCATCAGTTCGTTCGGATATTTCTCTATATAATCAGAAACTGTCGGCACCTGGTAACTGCTGTAATCCAGACCTTCCACCCGCTCTATAGGTGAAGTACAAAGCTTCAGCCAGGAAAGCGGAGTAAAAAATGTGGGAATTACCACTTTTTCTTTTTTGTAATGTTTCACAATTCCGTCAGCCGCACGAAGTTCCCTGGCAAATACCGGGTTTTCCAGTGTCAGAGGCTCCAGCGCAGCCAGTGCCTCCGGTGAAGAAAACGCAAATTTCTTTGTAATTCCGCAAAGTCTGGCAGGATCATTTTCAGGAAATTCGATCACATCCCCGCAGGCTTCTCCCATATACTGAGGCTGTGACATGATCTTTACCAGATCCCAGTTATTTTCCTCTGTGAAACGAATGGTTCCGGCAATCATTTTCTCCGGATCACGGTCGATTAGCGAATTATGCTGCCAGCCTCCGATCGGTGTTACGTCCACTTCTTTTCCTTCCAGAACTGCCTGGATTCTCTGATAGCCATTCATCATCGTTCTCTCCAATCTTCCCATCCCTCTTCCGTTCCCATTGGACAGGATACTATACATTTTCCGCAGGCCAGCTTTCTTCCCAGCTTTGTGTTTTTCGCACGGTTTCTTCCATCACTGCATAACTGGTAATTTACCATTTTTTCCCGGGAAATGCCAGGTTCCCACTGAACACCGCTCAGCACCTTAAACAAACATGCATCTACACATTTGCGACAGTCTCCGCAATGACTTTTATCCATCGGGATTCCGTCATCCAACGGTGCATCCACCAGAATCCCGGACATGGAAAGCCTTGGACCAAATCCTGGCGTGATCAGCAGATTGTTCTTTCCGATCCAGCCAAGACCAGCACGCCTTGCGGCCTCCTTCACGGAAAATTCAGCTGTCATTGTCTTACTCAGATCCGGCAGAACTACAACATGATGCGCAATCCCCTTTTCCTCCAGCATCCTGCTCATTTTTGCCTCAAATTCATTCCGATAGGGAAAAGTAGCATATTGGATTTCACGGAAATGAGGTTCTTTATATCCTTTCAAAGTCAGCATTTCAGAAAAAGGAAATACAGTTACGATCACGTGGGTATAGGTTCCCTTACAGGCGTCTTTCCACAAAGCACAGCTCCCCCAGAATGCATTCGGATAGCTCTCTTTCACAATGCTGTCTATCGCATTTTCAAGCTCTTTTCTTTCCATTCTGTATTGCCTCCACATTTATTAATCTATCTTCAATTACTGTATTCTGGATTTCAGCGTAAAGTTCATTTCTCTTCTCTTCATCTCTGCAGGAACGAGCTTCGTCCAGCATTGCATCTACATCCGGGTTGCTATATGTAGAATAACTTTCTCCGGAATGAAGAACTGCATAGATTGCAGCATCAACATCCAGATATTGTCCGCCGCCATGCAGATCCACTACATAATCAGCAATCCCAAGAATCATCCCCAATATAAATTCTCCATATTTATAAGAAAATGAATCTCCCGGCTGTTCCCGGTCAAATACCCGGTTTAGATTGACTCCGTCCACCGGACTTCCATTAGCCTGACCTTCATATGCTGAAACATTCAGGATTGGAACCAGAAGTACATTCCCATATAGTTCTTCCGGCTTCAATTCCTCCCGCAGATGCATAACCGTGATGATTCCGTCGTATTCATCTCCATGAAGCGCTGCTTCCACCCAAATTGTCTTCTGTTTGTGACCCTGGCTCCCCTGTATTCCCTTCAGATAATAATATGGAATCTTCTGCCTTATTCCTTCCACTTTAGTGGAAAAGAATCCTGCCAGGCTGCTTCCACATTCCATGTTCCTTGTCTTTTCCCGGAACAAGGCCAGTTCTCTTTCCACTTCCTTCTTCATTGGTATTCTCCTTTCGGTTTCCTTTTGTAAAAAGGATCAATCCCAGTATGATGATTCCACCACCAAGAATAGTTCCGGTACCAGGTATCTCTCCCAGCATTGCAAAACTCATAATACTGCTTAACAGTGGTGTAAGAAACATTGCATTGGTCACATCTGACGTCTTATCCGCAAGATTCAGCGCTTTGTTCCACATCGCGTATGCGATCACGCTGCCGAATATTCCCAGAAACAATACGCTGACCAATCCATTTCTGTTCCATCCGTGTATTCCCTGAATAGTTTTTGGCAAAAACAATAAATACAACACAGCTGCACTGATCATGCTATATTCCGTGATCTGATACGCACTGTATCTTTTTACCAGGATTCTGGTCAGCAGATTGTACCCGGTAAAACAAAGCATCGCCAGAACAATAAGAAAAATACCACTGCCGGCATATGCATCTCCATTCCAGAAACAGACGATCAAAACTCCAATAAATTCTACTGCAATTGCCGCAATCTGAATTTTCCTCAAATGTTCATGAAACAATATACTTCCGAACAGTGCCACCATGATCGGCGAGGAACTGACGATTACACTGGAAGCCGAAACGGATACCGTCTCCATTCCATTATTCAAAGCTACTACATACAATACAAACCCGGCAGCTCCTGTCAGCAGAAAAACTGGTATATCCCTTCTGGCAGGAAGCGTCTCCCGACGAAAAATGACTGTCAGCAGCGTAACTGCGCCAGCAGACAAATACCGCAGCGCACTCAGTGCAAACGCATCATAATACAGCAATCCGACCTTCGTAAAAATGTAAGTCAGAGCCCAAAGTAAAATCGTTCCCCAGGCCAGTAATAAAACTTTCAACTGTTTATTCTCTATTTTATGCATGTTCTAAATCCGTCCAATTTATACCCTGTATTCCCATCAATTTTGTAGATTTAGCGTTTTAGCGGATGATAGCATAATTGAGAGATTGTGTCACTTACTCAAATATATTTTTGAAAAAACAATCCCGCGCAGGCTATGCCTTTATCCTGACATAACCTACGCGGGATCTTTCATCCATAATTTTTTCTTATAGCCTGATTACAAATAACTCTCCTCATTATCTTTCATTTAGCGGATATAAAAATATGTCTCATTACCCACGCAAACCCTTTTGCCGTCCGCAGCTCCGGATTTGAAAAGTGTCCTCCCCTATTCCACTCCAGAATACAGTCTATATTCTCTTCTTTCAGCAGTGCATATCCCTCCCGGATGCAGTTGCCAACCTTTGCCATCACGGGATTTCTAGTTCTTTCCTCCCGATCACCAAGACTCAGATAAACCACATCACCGTTACTCTTGTACTGTCTCATGTATTCCATAAATCCCGGATACCAGACTGATGGAGATACCGCCGCCACACCGGAAAATAAGTCCGTCTGGCAGGATGCCCACAAGGAAAATAACCCGGCCAAAGAATATCCGCCGATGCAATATATCTTCTCTTTATCCGTGCATAGCTTCTTGATTTCTTCTAACGTCTCTGCTGCACCATTGCCGAAGCCTTCTTCTCCAAATACAGCTGGCGCCTCCCAAGGAGCCAGATCACGATTCCAGTTTTCTACCTTCACCGCGACCAGCTGAAACTCCAGATCTGTCAGCCTTTCAATTTCCCGGACTTCCTCTTCCAGAAGCGGAAGGTCATGATCTCCAACCGGCTGTATCAGGACAATCTGAGCCTGGCGATTCCCAAATTTATATATTATTTTCTCTTGATAAGATGAATCCGCACAAAAATCTCTATTACTCATTATAATTTTCCTCTTGAAAAATTTCTCTTAGTGCGTTTGAAAAATCCCATGCCCGCTATGTTCTTATCTCAACATACTCTGCATGGGATTTTTTCTGAAAATTTTAAATATGTTTCTTCGTTAATATCTTCTGCTCCCTTCTCCGCCCTATCTGCGCGTTCCTTTTCTCTCTGCGTGTTTCGTCGTTCAGCCTGAATGTCCATTTTCTCCATGTTTTCAAATAAAAATCCCATTCCACGACCTCCAATCTCACCCATTAACTCTCTTGCTTCTTCACTGGGCACGTTCATCTTCATTAGTAAGGACCATAATATGTCCTGGTATAGTCATGTTTCTTTTGTTCTGCGCGGTTTTCTTCATAGTTCTTCCTTATATGAGAAACAGGTCACAGACAAAAGATATATACATTTTCATATTAGCATGTGCTTATTTTGAATACAAGAAGTAAATAATCTTTTTTAGCAAAAACGATGCCCTGGCAAATTATCACCACGGCATCGTTCTTTCGACTATTGCTATTACAAATTTAAACTATAAATAATCTATCCAATCAATCTGCTGGTTGTATTTGCGCAACTGATGATTGCAACTAAAATACCTGTTATAATACCGGCAAGATACGGATTCTTAGAAACTTTATAAAGCATCCTGTCAATTACAGAAGCTCCTGGAATGATCATCAGGAACGCCCAAAGCTGTGCGATGTTCATTGGAGCATTATTATCTGACCATGCCATGTGTCCCTGGCTTACATAGGTACCATACTGAATTGCAAGTAAAATAATAATCGGAGCCATTGTAACTAATGTTAATATTAAATTATTTACCCATGATTTTTTTCCTCCGATCTGGTTAAAGTTAAAACTGTTGCTTGAAACAGAATATGCAACGTAGAAGATCAAGAATAAAAATGCATGTGGGAAAATCGCCATACGAAGCGTATTTGCATTTACAATCTTCATTCCTACGTTCCAAATACGGAAATCTGTCATAAAGAAATAATCAGCAGTAAATACGCAAAGGTAAGAAGCAATTACAACAATAAGCGCAAGAAGAATTGTTTTACCCAGCTTCTTCAGTGGCATTTTCACTCCACTTTCAACTAAATCCGTATTTGCACCATTCAGCTTATACGATACAATCATTACAATAATGCTCAGAATACCATTTAACGCAGCCCAAAGAGCAATACCAAAAATCATCGGCTGTTCTGCAAATCCGACATTTTTACCAAATTCCACTACTGGCTGATATGTTACAGCACCAATAATCGTAGTTATTACTGCACAAAGTACATATATCTTTAAACTCTTCTTATCTGCCTTCTTAGCAACTGCCAAATCCTGTGCTCGCAGCTCTTCGAACGTTTTTGTATAAAGAAGCACTGTTGCAAGTGATATGATAAAGAAAATAACTCCAATTAATCCCACAAAGTTGAACGCCTCTTTTACCTGCCAAATCTGACTTCCATTATCAATAGATACCGGGTATCCGAAGGCTTCACCAAAAAATTCAATGGTAGCTGCTGCAGATCTCTTTGAAAAATGTGACCATGGATGGATCTGTGCCGGGTTATAAATAACACGAATTGCATCTTCCCCATCAATTGTTTCATGATAAATAGTTCCTGCTTCCCTCACATCCTGTCCTTCCGGATCTGTTCCGAAATGCAGAAATGACTGTGCGAAATAACTCTTTTCCATAAAGTATGGTGCCTGAAGTATCTCTCCATCATCTGTTAATGTCTGATGGAAAAATTCATCATATTTGCAAGCTATAATTCCAACATCACGAGAACCATAATTATTTTTGTATGGAGAACCAACACCAGCTAAAGAAGCAAGTCCTCCCATAGTATCAGCTTCTACATACATTGCGTCCTGACAATTCAGAAGAACTGCTGAAATAATGTGTTCTCCAGAAGCATCATCTGCCTGGACAGCCCAGTTTGAGGACATTCCCCCCATTGAATGACCTGTCACACCAATTTTAGTCTTATCTACATATGGAAGCCTTGAGACTTCTAAAGCCCCCTGATAAACAGCAGTAAATTCAAATCCAGAACCATGCCCACCAGCATAATCCCCAATATCAGACTCACCACATCCCGGCTGGTCAACTGCAAGAACAACATATCCTCTTCTTGCCAGCTCAACCGGATTAATGTCCTGCATTTCTTTATTGTTCAGATATCCATGACTTGTAACAACTGCGGGTGCCAGCGTATCTGCTGTCGCATTATCCGGAACATACAAATTAGCACTGATTCCCATTCCTTCTTCTGTTTCCCAATACATGTGTTTCATTTTAACATGTCCGAAATTCGTCTGGACCAGAGATGCTACAATACTGCTCAGAAGCATCAGTGCAATTGAAACCACAAGCATAATGGATGCTTTCTTTTTCATGTTTTTCATGATTCTTCCCCCTTGTAAAATATTGATATTTGAGATAGCTAAATATTATATTGAAATTTTCTCAATAGCAATATATAATTGAGTAAATATTTACTAAATTATTACTCAACAGGAGGGCAGCTATGTCTATCACAGCAAAAGAAATTGCAAATGCACTAGGTCTTTCTCCTTCTGCAGTCTCTTTGGCACTTAATAACAAACCAGGAGTCAGCGAGGAAACCAAAAATACAGTTTTAGAATATGCAGAAAAACATGGTTTCGTCTTCAAAAAATATGATATGTCTCAAAATAAAAAATTAAATATCCTTTTCATCATTCACCAGGAGTATTCTCTTGCCTTGGATTATCACAATATCTCACTGGAAATGCTGGACGGAATCAGCGAAGTTTGCCAAAATCATCATTGTATTTTAAACTCACAGACCATAAAGTCAGATGAAGATTCTATTCGCAATTGCATCGAAAATTTAAGACTTAATCCGGTAGATGGTATCCTGATTCTTGGAACCTCAATCCAGAAGGAAACAGTCAAACGCTTTTTGTCACTAAATATTCCACTTGTCCTTTTAGATTCCTCATTAGATTCTGTTGATTGCAGCCGCATCTGTATTAATAATATACAAGGAAGCTATCATGCAACAGATTACCTTATTCAGATGCGCCATTCGCAGCCAGGATATCTTTGTTCAAATATCCGACTCAATAATTTTGAAGAGCGCCGTCTTGGTTTTAAAGAGGCACTTCATGATCATGGCTTATCATATTCAAGATCTATTATTCACGAACTTTCACCATCTATTGACGGTGCTTTTGCTGATTTTATGGAAATACTTGAACAGAACCAGGATTTAGCCGACTGCTATTTTGCTGATAATGATCTGATTGCGATTGGCGTAATCCGGGCACTCCAGGCAAAAGGCATTAATGTCCCGGAAGACGTTGGCATTATCGGTTTTGATAATATTAACCTTTGTCGTATATTGCAACCTTCCCTAAGTTCCATTGCCTTTTCGCGCAAATATCTTGGGCAATTGGCTATTTACCAGCTTTTATACCATATTCAAAATCCAAATCAGCCCCATATAAAAATTGCAATTGATACAAAGCTGATAAAACGATTTTCGATATAACCTTATGACTACCCACTTAGATTTTTCGTCCAATAATAAATCTCATGCAAATTATGTACTTATTTCACCATAACTTGCATGAGATTCTTCTCAAGGCGCCACTCATCTTCGGACAATTTCCATCCTGATTACATCCTTCAGCCTCTTCATATCCACCGGCTTGGACACATGTGCATTCATACCAGCTTTCATGCTGCGCTCAATATCTTCCTGAAACGCATTGGCAGTCATTGCAATGATCGGAATGGTCTTTCCAAGAGGATTTCTGCCAGTTCGGATCTCCTTCGTCGCCTCATATCCATTCATAACCGGCATCTGCACATCCATTAAGATAGCCGCATATTCTCCCGGCCGTACTTTTTCAAAAGCTTCCACCAGCAGCTTTCCATTTCCAAAAACAGTACAGCCTGCACCTTCCAGCTCCAGCATGGAAACCAATATTTCAGCATTCAACGCATTGTCTTCCGCACAGAGGAAATGCAGGCCACTTAAGCTGAAAGCCTCGCCCTTATTCTGTTCAGCTTTATTCTTTACACTACCTTCATCATAGAAAGCCATTTTATTTTGCGATTCACCTTTTAATATTTCTTCACTCAATGATACTCTATTGGGGATTTCTCCATCTTTCGCACTACCATTCAGATATATATTCCCCAGCCTATCCTCAGGCTTCTTCAGCATTTTTTCTTCCTGGCACACCTCAAACGGAATCTCGATTTCAAATCTGCTTCCCTTTCCAAGCTCACTTTCCACGCAGATCTTTCTGCCCATGGCATCCACTATATTCTTAGTAATCGCCATTCCAAGTCCGGTTCCCTGGATTTCGCCTACAGTTGCTTCTGAACGGGAAAACGCGTCAAAAATATGCTCCAGGAATTCCTTAGACATACCCATTCCGCTGTCCTCTATCACAAAATAATAATTTCGTTCCTGCTCATCTATATCTGTTTCCCCTATGGTAAAACGAATCTTCCCTCCATTTGGAGTATATTTAATCGCATTGGAAAATATATTCATCAAAACCTGCCGGAACCGGACTGGATCTCCATATAGGTATCCATATCTTGCATTCTCTCCCCTGACAGTCAGTTCCAGATTCTTTTTATTAATCTGCGGGCGTATGATCGTAATAATCTGTTCAATCTGCGCACCGATATCCATAGCTTCATTTCTAAGTTCCATGGAACCATTCTCGATTTTACTCAGATCCAGGATGTCATTGATAAGATCCAACAAATACTGGCTGGAAGACTGCAGTTTCTCAATATAGTTTTTCAGCACTTCCGGATTTTCTACATTCCGCCACATCAGCTCTCCCAGTCCCACAATGGCGTTCATGGGTGTACGGATATCGTGACTCATATTAGCCAGAAATTCTGTCTTGGAACGGTTCGCCTGCTCTGCTGCCCGTCTGGCATAATCCAATTTCTTATTGATTTCCTGATTTTCCCGGAGTGTCTGCTCCAGCTTCCGGTTACTGCGCGTCAGCTGTCTTTTGGCATCAGTCAGCTGATTGTTGATCTGTTGGATCATAAAATATTCGTTATGAAAAATCCCATATATGTGATCTTCTGCCCAGGCTACATATTTAGGATACTCGTTGTTAAACTCCTGAAATTCCCGGCTGTTTTCAACCTTTGAAAGGATAACCAGACGTCCCTCTTTATAAGAACGGATAACTGCAGGTACCACCAGGTTTTCTTTTGCAAAAGTAAGCTCCAGTGAATATTATTCTTCCTCGTTATCCTCCAGTTTCTCTTTCTCCGAAATCATTTTAAACAGAGACTCCCCCTCACTTAAGCTCAAATCAGGGCTGCATTGACGTATTTTTCTGATATTCCATTTTCTGTCACATAAAAAAACTGCGTATATCATCTCTTCTAATACAACCTCTGCTCTCTTAGTTTCATAACATCAAAGACAAGAAAAAAATACTGTTTTTATAACACTCTGCCCAATATACAAAGTAGACTCCATCAATCAAGCACAAATCTTATTCGCTCTCTCCAGCAATTCCCTGGCATCCTTCGAATAAATATCCACCGGCCACTTTTTCCAGATGTCATTGGTACTTTCAAATGCTTTTCCGCCAACTGCCACCTTTATATTCGGAAACTCCTTTTTAATCTCCCTTACCGCCTTTTCACAGTCCATCAGATGCTGTGGCATAGATACAGACAATGTGATCAGATCTGGCTGATTCTCCTTTACAGATTCCATAATATAATCTACCGGAACCGCAGCCCCAAGGAAAATACTGTCCCATCCGTGATTTTCAAAAAGGTCTGCTACAATGCGCGCTCCCATCTCATGAAGCTCCATTCCCGGACAGACACTTAAGATCGTCTTATTCTTTCTCTCACCGTCAAAAAGCTTGTCGTACATCTGGGACATTGCCATCTGGGTAACTGAGGTACAATAATGTTATGTATCGACAGAAATCTCCGCTGTATGCCAAAGCTCTCCTACTCTTCTCATACTCTCAGAAAGAATCTCCACATAAATATCATCAAGCTCCATTCCCTGTTCCATAAATTTACGGATCTTTCCAACAGCCCCGCGGGTATCCTTTTTGAAAAGACAGCCCATATATTCCTCTATTTCTTTTTCATAACGTGATTCTTTTTTCACATTATCTGCGGGAACATAATCCCGGATGCACTGCTGTGCCTCCTCGATCAGCTGCTGCGGCTTCTCATGCTTCTCCTCACTTACCACCTTCGGTATCGTTTTCTTGATCGCTTCCAGATGGAAAATCACATATTCTCTTGTCTGCTCACGGGTAAAACGTTTCTTGTGGATTCCAACCATAAGTTCATATAACCACACTGCATAACTATTCATGATCTTCTCGTCGCCTAACACATAAGCCGTGTACAGATAATCTATATTATAGCGGGTATCCCTGTAAATAATCTTTCTCGCGCGTTCATCAATAGACCAGAAATACTCTTCCTTATCATGACTCTCTCTTGCATAAGATTCCTCCACAAGATGTTCAAACTCAGCCTCATATTCCATCCATAACAAACTCATTTTGTAAACAACTCCTTCTGTTTCTTTTGTATCCACAAAAGTATTAAATCTTAACTCAAACAATACTATAATAAATAATATACACTTAGCATCTGCTTGGCTCTGAACAAAAAAAATTAATCCAGCTCTTATAATTCAAAAAAAATTATAAGAGCTGGATCAATCAGATTACCAATTATTTATCTGCCAGTACCTCATCTAACCAAGCATATGCCTCCGTCACATCATAATCTCCCTTATGTGGCTGAAGCCATGCAAATTTGAAATTCGCATTTTGAATATCCGCATTATTTGTAATGCTATAACGCAAAACTGTTTCCAGCGCAAAAGAAGTATCACGGTCATTCATGCCATGGCGTACATACCAGTTTGGTGCTTTTACACCAGAAGCATCGTTATTTTCTTTATCATTCAGATAAGCAACTGCATTTGTCATACGGATCTGTTTCTGTAATGCCTGTCCATCCTCGGTTTCCAGATACTCGTCCCAGGTAAGGCCTGTATCATCTTTTCCACATCCATTTCCTTCCACCACATCATTATCCCAGGAATATGGATTAAACGCACAATACTCAACGTCTTTGGAGCCAAAAAGAGAATCTTCATTTGTGGGCCCGTAATTCAGACCTGCATTACTGAATGCACTCACCACTTTCAACTTATTATTAGAAGCAACATAGGTAAGATGCTTATCATAATCGTATGTAAAGCTGCCATCTTCTCCAAAAGTAACCCAATCCAGCGGACCTGCTGCTTCCTTTCCATTTGTCTGTAGAACTTCCAGATCTTTTTTCATTGTATCTACACCATATTCTTCAATAGATGTCTCAATCTCATCTTTCATTAAATCTGTAATTGCATCTTTGAGATTATCACTGGTAAGCGGCGTTCCATCATCTAATTTTAAGCCAAGCTGGTTTACATAATCACTGTAGTAACCTGCCAGAAGTTCTGACGTTTCCGGATCCACTGTATGATCTTCTTTATTATACCAGATGTTTTCTTCTTTATCTGGGTCTGTCTCAAAATTCTCGCCTTCCAGAGCTGTACGGATATCTTTGTATGTCCATTCATAAGCCGCACAAGCATTCCCCAGATCTGTGATCGGACAATAAGCAATTACTCCAAAAACATCATCATTTATGGTAGAAACCAAAGTTCCATCATCCTGCTTTTCAATTCCTGCTGCTCCAATTTCATATAAAGAATCAAAATAATCAGAGCTATTTCCACTTGCACCAATAACAGCAGATAATGCACCACCTCCAGAGGTTCCTGTAATCACGATCTTTTCTGTATCACCAGCTGGAAGTGCTGACGCATTATTGCGCAGATAACGAATTACAGCTTTGGTATCTGCCACGATTCCAGGTGCATGTCCATCATATTTTCCATCAACAGGCTCCTGCTTACGGGAACGTCCACCGTAACTTACAAGAATACAATTTCTTGAAAGAATTGCTCCTACTTTGTCATTATCATCACTGCTTGTATATTCTGCAACTTCCTCCGGATCATCTTCTGCCACTTTCGTCCGGCTTGCCCAGCTGTTTGCAATCCAGCCAGAATTATTCACACATAAAATAATCGGAGATTCTGCTGTCGCACCTTCTGGAACGTAAATGCTGATTCTCTGATCCGATATTGACGGTTCTGAAAGATAAACATCAATATATTCCGTAACCTTCGTTTCTTTTCCATCTACTTTCACTGTCAATTCCTGTGTTAAAGCATCTGCAATATCCACATTTCCTGTAGGTGGCATGACTTCTTCATCCTCTGTACTTTCTGCTAAAGCCATAACAGAATTACCTGCCAGAAGGCTTAGCATCATCGTTCCAGCCACTACTTTTTTTAAATACTTTCTCTTCATTCTCTTCTCCTTTATACTATTTATTGACTATATAATATTTATTTGCATTCCACATTTGAAAAGCAGATATACTTTTATATTACGCTTTTCTAGTTCTTCTTCAATGTTATTTCATTTCTATTTTGTACTGTTTGTTGAACTACACAATTAATAGTGATATACTTATTCCAATTCAAATAGAACCGTAACAAATGTTATACTTATCTCAATGCATAAAGGAGACTACATACACTCATGAAGCCACTTAACAATGCCGAACATATTTTTAAATATCTTTATGAACATCAGATTAATTACAGCAATTATCAGGAACATGAAAAAGCTCTTTGTTCTTTTTTTCCTGATAAAGCTTCTTATGACGAATTCATTAAGTCTAATCTGCAGCCCTTTAATTTTTTAAGCTACCAGGATTTCCTTCCAGATACAGAGCATATGGACGCATTTTTTCATCCCCGTTTTATTCAACAGCAGGCTCATTCCCATAATTTTTTTGAAATGAAATATCAATTACAGGGAACCAGTACTGTTACAATTGGAAATGAAGCTATTGTTTTGAAAGAAAATGATATATTACTGATTGCACCATCCATTCCACATCTTACCGAAATATTTGACGCAAGTTCTTATATGATTAACGTAGTAATCATACCAGAATATATTTCGTTGCTATTCCCCCGATTACTATCATTTTCAAACACATTCAAAGACTTCTTTTTAACGTCCCAAAATGATACTGGTAATTTTACACCTTACATGCACCTTCATATAAAATATCCTGAAGAAATCGTATATCTGGTAAAGCGAATTTTCCACTATTATTCACCACCACGAAAAACTTTTTCCCACCTTAATTCGCTTATTACTGAATCCGAATTAGAAAGTCTTTTTCTTTTGCTCTTACAAAAGCAGAGCTTTGTAGAAAAATATTACAACGTGCAGCAAAACCAATCAATCAAACAAATGATAGACTATATTATTGATCATCTGGACAGTATTTCTTTTGCAGAATTTGCTGATTACTTTCATTACAGTCAGTCTTACGCCAGCCGTTTTATCAAGAAATATACCGGCATGACTTTCACTGACCTTGTAAAAAATATGCGTTTGAAAAAAGCTGCAAGCCTTCTTTGTTCAACTTCCTTAACTGTAGAACAGGTTGCCCTTCAAACTGGATATTCTGGAAGAACAAATTTTTACCAGAGCTTTCAGAAGCATTATGGCGTCACCCCTTCTGAATTCCGAAAGAACAAAAGAATACCGGCGGACCTTTAATCCCGCCGGTATTCTTTTGGTATTCTTTTTCTATTCTCTTTTCATTTTCTATTTATTTACTTCCCCGAAGCATTCCTCAACTTTTCTGATAACTTCCTTATCCAGCCAGCCTCTGCCGCCCATATCTTCCAGAATCCCACAAGCTTTTTCATGGGACATTTCCTTTTTATATGGCCGGCTCTCTGTCAGCGCCTGATAGATATCAGCACATGCCATGATTCGCTCCTGGGTATTCAATTCCTCTCCTGTTTTTCCAAAAGGATATCCACTGCCGTCCAGATGTTCATGATGAAAAGCTGCCCAATCCCTCATCTCATGGAAATTATCAATTTCTGCCAAAATATAATAGGTGTAAGCAGCATGATGCTTCATGATTGCAAACTCATCATCCGTAAGGCGCCCCGGTTTTTCCAGAATCTCATTTCCAATGGCTACCTTTCCAATATCATGCAGCGCACCAGCCAGATACATCTTCTGTGCTGTCTCCTCATCAAAACCCATGAAGCGTGCCAGTCTCTCAGCAGTCTCTGCTACTCCAATAGAATGTGTGCTGGTAAAAGGAGATTTATAATCAACGATTCGGGCAAAAAACTTTGCCAGCTCTTTTATCTGGGAAAAATCAAGCTCCTTTGTTTCACGTGAAACTCTATTCCACAGCTTTTTTTCCAGATCTTTTTGTTTCAGAGACAGGAAATGTTCCTCTGTAAATGCTGCACGGAAACCATTTATGCACTCTTCATCCACAACTGAGCCATTGATTTGTGTGATAAAATTATCCCCCTGCTTCCAGGTATCTTCTGCAAACTCTTCTTTTCCATAATCCCGGTCCAGCAAATCACAAAAATGTATAATTCTTGCAAAAAGCGGAACCTCCTTCCAGTTTTTCCCGAAAGGACCACTTCCATCTGCATTTTCATGGTGATACAATATTACATTTTTTACATCTGTATGAAAAGGAAGGTTGCGGATATTTTTTTCGCCCAGGGCACAATGAATGCCAAGCTGTGGTACTGCTTTGCCACTTATGTCATTACCATCTTCATTCCTTACTGAACCTGCAGTGAAATTTTTATTCGGGCTTTTATCCAAGCTTTCATTCGAGCCATCGTTCTGACTTTCATCCATCCCCTGCAGTTCTTCCTGTATATACTGTGTAAGTGCATTATCATGCAGCAAAGCACACACAGTCAGATCCTGCAGCTTTTTCCCCTGGATTCCCATCTGCTGTGCCATGCACACACTCATATATGCCACACGCTTCGCATGTTTATCTGTTACATGGACCAGCTCCGCCTCTACGCAGTCTAACGCGTAGGAGCAGGCTGCCATCAGACCTAAAACATCTAATTCCATATAGAATAATTTCCCCTCTTACTTCATCTTAAAAGCGCCTTTTCCATGCTGCTTCACATCATACAAGGCCGCATCTGCTGCTCTGCACAAGGATACGAAATCCTCTCCCTGCTCTGGGAAAGCAGAACCTCCGGCGCTTGCAGACAACTCCACCTCTTCGCCTGTAGACAACGTCAGATGAGAAATCAGCCTCTGGAAATCTGCCATATAATTCCGCACTTCCTCTGCATTCATATTTTTCAGATAAGCAACGAACTCATCCCCGCCATATCTTCCAATAATACTGTCCTGTGGAAAACAGGTTCGCATCATTTCTGCAAAGTGCTTCAGGCACAAATCTCCGTTGTTATGTCCATAAGTGTCATTATATTTTTTGAAATTATCTACATCAATAAATACAAAATATCCAGGAGTCTTCTTACTAAGTTCTCCTTCCAGCGCACTCTGGAATGCCCTGCGGTTCAAAATTCCTGTAAGCGCATCTGTAGCCGACAAGCCCATGTACATCTTCTTATCTTTTTTCTCCAGGAACACAATGGTAAGCATATACAAAACCGTGAAGCCCACAAGAATACTGCCATATACTCCCCCCCACGCTGAAAAATGCTGGGTAATATCTGAAATATTCTTATTCGTAAGTTCAACGATCACATACCAGCCCGGCATACCTGAAATGCTGCAATAAGATATAGTAGATGCTTCATCTCTGATCGTCACGGAAAATCTGCCTTCCTTTTTCCCGGACTGCATATCCTTTACCCACTGATTATATGAATAATCCGCATCGTACTGGAAATACCTCTGCTGAAGCAGAAGATTGTTCCAATTTCCTGCTATATTGGAGGCATCACTGATACAAGTGATATAATTCTCCGAATCAGCTTTCAGAAGATGGACGCTGATCTTGCCCTGCAGCAGCTCATAATCCCCAAGCTGTCTCAGATTCTCGATCATAATCGATACGTAAAGAGAATGAATCCTTGCAGACTCTTTCATAGGAACAAAAACTGTCATAACCATGCTTCCGTTCTCACTTGACTGATACGGATCTGAATTAAAAGTGGTGTCTGTACTTAACGCAAGCTTATCAAGCCCTTCTTTTTTTATATCAGAGGCTGTACATGAGCTGCCATATATTTCTCCATTATTCAGAATGATTCCGATGTTACTGAACACTGTCTCATCCAAATTTTCTTCCAGCTGTTTCTGGATTTCCTCCAGACTGGAATTTCCCATGGACTGGATCATCTTTACATCCTCCTGGGCAAAATTCTGAAGGTATTCCATGGAATCGTTCATTCGTTCCGCATACAATCCGGTGATCAGCTCGAGATGCTGGGTATTAAAATTTCTGGCAATCCTTGACAGATGAAAATAAGCGGCTATAACAATTGCCAGACAGACGGTCAGATACAGGACCAACAGCATTTTTCTTTTTGTTTTGTGTTTTCTACGGTCTTTCATGATTCTTCGTTCTCCATAAGATAATCCTGATCGATCATGGTCACTCCGGTATCAAAATACTTTTGTTGGGATTTTTCTCCTTTTATGAAAGAATCCAACATATGCATTCCCAGATATCCCATCTGATCCTGCTTCTGCAGCAAAGCAGCCGCCTGATAATCCGGATTTTCGATGATTTCCTTTGTTTCATCTGCCAGATCAAAGCCCACCATGGCCACGTCTGACCGCTTTTTTGCCAAAAGTGTATTCACAATACCTACCGTAGACGTATTATTACATCCGAAAAAGCCCTTTATCTTTTCATTTTCTTTCAGAAGCGCCTCTGCGTCTGACTGCGCCTTTTTCACACTGCCACCATTAATACGGATATCCTGGGCAATGCCCCATTTCTCCGGCGCATAATTTGTCCAGTAATCAAGAAAGCCGGAAATCCTGTTTACCATTGCCTGGGAGGTATCTGAGGATAACAGGATTCCCACCTCCAGCTCCTCTGAAGGCGAATTGCCTGCCTCATTCAGCATTTCCAGAATTTCCTCTGCTGCCATTTTCCCAGCCGCAATATTATCCGTCATGTAGCAGGCATCATATTCTGTACTATTAATAGAAGAATCAATAAGAACCAATGGAATCTCATCTGCATAAGCTTTCTCACAGCTTTCTACAAGGAAACTGGAATTCGCCGGAGCAAGCAGTATTCCGTTCGCGCCCTGCTCCATAGCCTGATTCACCAGAGAAATCTGCCCGGAAATGTCCGTCTCATTATCAATTCCGCCAAGATAGACAGCTTCGTCCATCTCTTTTGCGGCATCCGAAATCCCCTCAATTACAGACTTCCAGTATGCCCCATGGTAATTCTTCAGGATAACATAGATTTTCTTCTCACTTTCCGGATTGGAAATGCAGGTATATTCCACGACAGCAGATTCTTCTGTCTGTTCCTCCGTTGAGGAAGCATTTTTGTTCCAGCTGCCGACTATGCCAGCACAACCGCTCAGACTGAAGCCCAATGAAACAGCTCCAAATGCAGAAATCAGATATGTAGTTGTTTTTTTTCTTAAATATGCTGTCTTTTTGTACTTTTGCATATTTGTGCATTCTCCCGACGGTTTTATTTCTTGTAATATGTTAGAAAAATCAATATATTACAATTATATTCTCTGCCCGGATATGCTGTCAATGCAATGTTCGTGCACAGCTTGAATTACATTTTCTCCAAATAAAAAGCACTCCCGGCAGGATTCGAACCTGCAAAAACACGATCCGTAGTCGTGTGCCTTATCCATTAGACAACGGGAGCATGGTCAGTCTTTTTCCTGACCTGTTTGTAGTCTATCGCAGTTGACGTAAAAAGACAATTCAACCCGTAGTTTAAATAGCCAAAAAGACCGGAAAAGATCCTCCTCGCACCATTTCCGGTCTATAATATCTATAATATCCTACAGTGAAAACTCTCTTTTCATATACAGGTAAATCATCCTTGCTGCAGCGTGAAATCACTTCGTATTCACTTTTCCCCAAGCAGCGCTTTCATAATTCCCACATAACACGCAGATACATTCGTCAGGTCTTTCACCTCCACATATTCATCGATGGTATGTGCCAGATTCTCTCTTGCGGGTCCCATTCCAATTGTGCGGATACCAGCTTCCCCTGCATAGTGGCTTCCATTCGTGCAGAAATTGTAAGTGGTTATTTCAGGAGAAAATCCATCCTTTTCCAATTGGGATTTTATTTTTGTCACCCACTCTTCTTCCATATCAAACAGCCATCCTGGGAAAAAGCGCTCACCCTGGATTTCTTCTCCGGTATAGCATTTCTCTTTTCCCACTGCATAAGAAACCTTATAAGAAAACTGCGAATCCTTCTCCTTCAGTTCTTCCATTTTCTCAATAATCGGCTGAAGGACGCTTTCTTTCGTTTCCCCCACCAGAAGTCTGCGGTCATAGGTCGCACGACAATATTCCGGTACTACAGACGCACCAGGATATGGGGAAGACTTCACATCTGTCAACTCCAGGATTCCCTTGCCCAGCTTATCCTGGAACGGTGGTATAATCTGACGGATTGCCTGTATGGCTTCACACATTTTGTACACTGCATTCACACCTTTTTCCGGATTTGCCGAATGTGCCGGTACTCCAAAGGTCTCCACCACTATTTCAGCCCGTCCCCGCTGTCCCACTTTCAGATTCATCTCAGAAGCTTCGCCAATTACCACGTAATCCGGTCTGACTTTCTCGCTTATTTTACGTGCTGCGACGCCTTCAAAGCATTCTTCATGCACAACTCCAGCCACATATACATCTCCTGCAAAATCCTTTCCATTCTCCGTAGCATATCTCTGCGCAGCGACTGTAAATGCAGCTACCGCCCCTTTCATATCAGCTGCGCCTCTGCCATAAAGCTTTCCATCCTCAACCACAGAATGAAACGGATCGTGCTTCCAATCCTTCAGATTTCCAACCGGAACGGTATCTATATGTCCGTCAAACAGAACTTTAGGGCCGGGATTCTTCCCTTTAATATGACCGATCACGTTTCCATAACAGTCTGTCTCTATCTCATCAAAAACGCCAGCTTTTTCCATATATTCCTTTAAGGTTTCCGCCACTTTATCTTCGCAGCCTGAATAGCTCTGGCAGTTTATCAGACTTTGTGCCAGTTCAATTACCTTCTCATCCCATTTTTCACTCATGGTATATTACTCCTCCTCACCCGTTTTCGTACGGATCATCGTTTCCAGAATTTTTACACAGCCATCAATTCCAAAAGTCTCCCGGTTTATGGTCAGATCCTTCTTTTTCTTATGGCTCCATTTTCCCATGGAATAAAAACGATAGTAATTGTCCCGCGCCGCATCCATCTTTTTTACCAGCTTCTTTGCTTCCTTAGCTGAAATATGATGCTTCTTCATAATATTGTCGATTCGAAAGCTTTCCGGAGCATAGATAAACACACTCAACACGTCCGGCTCATCGTGAAGTACATAATCTGATAATCGTCCTATAATGATGCAGGACTCTTTTGCATACAAATCTCGCATAACCTGTGCTTCCTGATGAAAAAGCTTGTCCTCCTGCGCCGAATTAATACGTCCATTTCCCAGATACGGATCCATAAAACGTCGTTCCACATTCTCATCATACCCGCATACAGAGTTGACGTCTACTCCTGATTTTGCAGCTGCCCTGGCAAGCAGCTCTTTATCATAAAGCTTTACTCCCAGACGTTCTGAAAGTACTTTTCCTATTTCATGACCTTCTGCCCCAAACTCACGGCTGATGGTCAGCACAAAATGCTTTCCCATAATTTGCCTCCTGCATTTTATTCATATAATTTTTTCACATATTTGCTGGTAAAAGCCCGCATCACGGCAAAATATCCCAGACGGAAACAGATCTTATCCCCTGTCTTAAACTTTCTCTCACAGTCTGTGACATCTACGATCAGATGATCACTGCTGGCTCCGATGATTTCCACACCTTTATCTACAGGCCACATGGTTTCTATATCAACATCCTGCCTGCCAAGGGCACAGATTGCTCTCTTTCTGATTCCCTTGTCTGTAAAAACAGGTACATGTCCGTAACTGTCTGCTCCGATCCGTCCAATTGGCATGGATGGCTTTTCCTTTGATTCAATGATCGCAGCCTCCATAATAAATGCGTCATTACTTGTTCCAGGCAAATATTCATAGTTTGTACGCTCTCTTCCGAACAACACAGATTCCCCAAGGCGAAGATTATTAATCCCTTCCGGAATTCCATTCTCCATCATCAGATGAACCGTCGCCGAATTGCCGCCGCTGATACACACCGTTGCATCGTATTTTTTTGCCAGACTAAGAAGCCGGTTCATTTTCTCTTCATCCGATTGCACAAAAGAAAAACAGGTCAGATTTGTACCAAGTCCATACAAATCCAACCCCTTTGCCTGCTTTGCATAGTTTATTGCTTCTGCCAGATGTTCCTCTTCAAAATATCCTTCGCGAAGATCTCCCAGATCAACCATCAGAATTACTTTGTGTTTCTTTTTTAACTCTATCGCCTGCCGGTTAAGTGCTTTAAGTGTGGTAAGTTCTGAATTTACTGATACGTCACAGAACTGGACCACGTCTCTCGCCTCAGACACGGACGGCATACGGATAAGCCATTTTTCACATGGCAGCTTCTCATAATTTTTGATATTTTCAATTCTGGAATCTCCCAGTCTTTTAATTCCCTGGTTCACCAGGGTTTCAGCAATCTTCTCTTCACCACCAAATACCTTAGTTACACCAGTTATTTCTATATGGTATTTTCTGGTCAGTTCTTTCATGACTCTTGCATTTTCTGCAATTTTATCCAAGTTAATATGTACGCATGGATACAAATCCGACCACTCCCTTATCTGTTTACTCTGAAAGTTTTTACAAAACACTGGCAAGGAAATTCCTGCATCTTTCCGTTTTCGGGTGCGCAAACATTTCTTCTGGCTTTTCCTCTTCTACAATGTAGCCGTCATCCATAAAAATGATCCGGTCTGCAACATCTCTTGCAAATCCCATTTCATGTGTAACCACAACCATGGTCATGCCTTCCTTTGCAAGCTCCTTCATAACATCCAGAACTTCTCCTACCATTTCCGGATCCAGCGCACTTGTAGGCTCATCAAACAACATAATCTTCGGGTTCATTGCAAGTGCCCTGGCTATTGCCACACGCTGCTTCTGTCCTCCTGATAAAGTTACCGGATACACATCCTTTTTATCCAGAAGTCCCACACGGTTCAGCAGCTGCTCCGCTTTTGCAATTGCATCTGCCTTGGACATTTTTTTCAGCATAGTCGGTGCCAGGATCATATTCTGCAGCACAGTGTAGTTTGGGAAAAGATTAAAATGCTGAAATACCATGCCGATATTTTCACGGAACTGATTGATTTTCTTTATTTCGGAAATATTTTCTCCAAGAATCACAATATCTCCATCCTGTTTTTCTTCCAGCTTGTTCAGGCATCTGAGCAAGGTAGATTTTCCAGAGCCAGACGGCCCAATCAGGCAAATCACTTCGCCCTCTTCTACATTAAAGGAGATATCCTTCAGGACCTCCAGATCTCCAAATACTTTATGTAAATGTTTTACCTCTATAATTGCCATAATTCATTTCTCCTAACGTTTGTCATAGCTGAGTCTGCGCTCTACTTTCTTGGAAAGCCATGTCAGAGCGGTGATCAATACAATATAAATGATTGCGGCATAAGAATATAATTCAAAAGCTTTATAGTTTCTAGCAATAATGGTTTTTGCAGTCATTGTCAGCTCATTGACACTGATTGCGGAAAGAATTGCAGTATCCTTCAGACTGCTGATAAACTGGTTCATAAGAGACGGAATCATGATCTTTACCGCCTGGGGAAGAACGATTTTTCTCATAGTCTGGAAATAGCTTAAACCAAGGCTTCTGGCCGCTTCCATCTGACCATAATCAATGGCCTGAATACCTGCTCTGAATATCTCTGCCATATAAGCAGAAGCATTGATTCCAAGGATAATGATTGCCGCAAGCACCAGTGTCATAGAGTTTTTGATTACGCCAAAATACAAAAAAAGTGCCAGAATCATAAGGGGAATTCCTCTTATAATTGTGATATACACACTGGCAATCTTCTGTAAAATACGACTGTTGCTGATTGAAAAAATACAAAGTACAATGCCAAGCGCCACCGCCAGGAGAATACCAAAAATCGCTATTATAATTGTCAGTTTTAAACCTTCCATCAACCGTGGAAAGTATTCTATAAAATTGGAAAAATAATCTGCCATAATGTACCTCTTTATTATCGGATTTCTTTTTGTTTCCCTTAAAAAGTTCCCTTTTTTGCCTGTCATAAAAAAGAACAAGGGAGAACGCTTCTTTTTTGCGTTCTCCCTTGAATGCCTTTTTACGATTCAATTGTTATTTTTATGAGTATCATTCTGATGAATATCTTTTTTCCTATGATTCTATTTTACACATTCTGAATATTATTTCGTATTTTTATACCATTTTTCCAATCTTATTCATATTCAGCGATGATTTCATCATATTTTCCGTTGTCTCTGATCTTCTGAAGACCATCGTTAAACATCTCAAGCAGTTCTGCATTTTCACCTTTCTTTACAGCAAATCCGTTCTGCGGTGCTTCCTCGATGGCATCAATAGCAACTTTCAGATTTTCCTGCTCACCGATCTTGATCTGATAACTGATTACCGGATAATCCTCGATAAGGAAATCTGCCTGACCGTTTGCAACTGCCATCATCATACTTACAGAATCCGGATAAACAGTTGTCTCAAATCCATACTCGTCTGCATGGTCTTCGCACCACAGCTGACCTGTAGTTCCTTCCTTGCAAGCTGCAACCTTTCCATCAAGATTCTCGAAATCAGAAATGGAATCATCATCCTTATTTACGACCAGTGCGGAACCGGATTCATAATATCCGTCAGAGAAGTCAACGCTCTCTTTTCTTTCATCTGTGATATTCATTCCTGCGATGGAACCGTCAATTGTTCCGGAAACAAGTGCAGGGATAATACCGGAGAAATCCATAGGAGTCAGTTCATATTCAAAACCTTCTTCTTTTGCGATTGCGTCCAGAAGTTCTACATCAATTCCGATATAGCTTCCATCATCCTGCTGAATGGAAAATGGAGCATATGCCTGGTCGCACGCGATCTTGTAAACTTTCTGATCATCTGCAAATACCTGAGTTGCACCAAGACCAGTCATCAGTCCCATTGTAAGTACCAGTCCCATTGAAATTGTTTTGAATTTTCTCATAATTAATCTCCTCCTCGTAAAAAGATTGACTTTAAAAGTTTAGAAACAGAAAAGGCGTAGACACATTGAAGTGTTCTACGCCTTTGTAGTTTCATTTGCTTTTGATAGTTCTGCATTATACGAACTTTTTTCTGGATTGTCAAGAACTTTTTTTAAAAGTGTAATTGTCCCTGCAGCCAGATCAATCCTTTGAATCTGCGTCCTACTGTTGGTTCTCCCAACAGATCTGCCCTGTTTATACACACATCAAACTGAATATCATTGCACTCAATGGTCATTTGACACAGTTCTTCACCAGTAAGAATGTTCTTAAAATTCACAAAATCTACAATCTCACCCATTACACTGTACTGGTCACATTCGATTCCATGGGGCATGAAACAGGTATCCACAATAGTCAGCACATCATCTGTAACAATGCGCTCGGAAATCATGGAATACGTGTCCATATCTTCCATTGTCAGGTCTTCCATTGCCTCTTCGTCACCATTTCTGGCAGCTGCGATCAGATTGTTGCGGTTCTTTGTCAGCTCCCGCTCTACTTTCACAGCCTCTTTATCCTTCTGAACAGGGAAAAGGATTTTTCCCTCTCTTGCCAGACCAGTAATAGTCAGCGGCTGTCCTTCCCGCATATTTCCTTTATACTTCTCCAGCATATATTCTGCTGGGTTCTGAAGATAAAAGATTAATGTGACTCCCAGACGCATATCATCGCACGCGCCTGCATAAGACTCTTTTTCTGCATGTCTTTCTACAATTACATTTTCCTGAGAAGTGATCCCTGTGCCGCGAAAAAACGGGAATGTATATTCCACGTGAAACTCATTATCCTCATCGTACTGGCCACAAACTGTTATTCCGCAGTCGCAGCCATAGTTCTTGGAATATTGTACAAAAACACCGTCTGGATGATTTTCTACTGCAATTTTTTCATCGTAAGTATTCATCACATCCTGAATGATTTCCTGCATTTCTTTACGTGACTTTACCTTTGAAAAGCCAACAGTTCTCAAATAACTGTGCACATTATCACCTCCCTGCAAAGTAATTACTGCAATTACTGTTTATTATGTTTATTTATTATGTTTTGTTTATTACAATGATATTTATTATGTCGTATCGTGTTTGTATTTTCTGTCCGTTTTTATGGACTTTTCTACAATCCCGTTTGTAAAGTCCGATTATTTGGACTTTTTCTCAATTTTTGTCATTCCACCCATATATGGCTGAAGTGCTACCGGAATATTTACACTTCCATCTGCATTCAGATTATTCTCGAGGAATGCGATCAGCATTCTTGGCGGAGCTACAACTGTATTGTTAAGGGTATGAGCAAGATATTTCTTACCATCTTTTCCGTTTACACGGATTTTCAGACGACGAGCCTGCGCATCACCAAGGTTGGAGCAGCTTCCTACCTCAAAGTATTTCTTCTGTCTTGGAGACCATGCCTCAACATCGAGAGATTTCACTTTCAGGTCTGCCAGGTCACCAGAGCAGCATTCCAGTGTTCGAACCGGAATATCCAGGGAACGGAACAGATCTACTGTGTTCTGCCACAGTTTATCAAACCACATTTTGCTCTCTTCTGGCTTGCAGACTACGATCATCTCCTGTTTCTCGAACTGGTGAATACGGTAAACACCTCTCTCCTCAAGTCCGTGAGCACCTTTCTCTTTACGGAAGCATGGAGAATAGCTGGTAAGAGTTTTCGGAAGTTCCTCCTCAGGAATGATCTGATCGATGAATTTACCAATCATGGAATGCTCGCTGGTTCCGATCAGATAAAGATCCTCACCCTCGATTTTGTACATCATTGCATCCATCTCAGCAAAACTCATAACACCTGTAACAACATTGCTTCTGATCATGAAAGGCGGTACGCAGTATGTGAAGCCTCTGTTGATCATGAAATCACGTGCATATGCGATAACTGCGGAGTGAAGTCTTGCGATGTCGCCCATCAGATAATAGAATCCGTTACCTGCAACACGTCTTGCGCTGTCAAGGTCGATTCCATCAAAAGCTTCCATAATTTCTGTATGATATGGAACTTCAAAGTCCGGAACAACTGGCTCACCGAATTTTTCAATCTCAACGTTCTCGCTGTCATCTTTACCAATCGGTACAGATGGATCAATAATATTCGGAATTACCATCATATCTTTCAGAAGCTCTTCCTCAACTTCTTTCTCTCTCTTGGAAAGTTCCTCAATGCGCTCACCAGAAGCTGCAACCTGTTTCTTAACTTCTTCTGCTTCTTCTTTTTTACCCTGGCCCATAAGAGCACCAATCTGTTTGGAAATTTTGTTTCTCTCTGCACGAAGAGCTTCAACTTCCTGTTTGATCTCACGGTTCTCTTTATCCAGTTCCAGAACCTTGTCAACTAACTCCAGCTTGCTGTCTTGGAATTTGTTGCGGATGTTCTGTTTAACGATTTCCGGATTTTCTCTCACAAATTTAATGTCTAACATGTTTTCCTCCTGTACTGATACATTTAGTAAGTATCCGTTTTATTTTTTCATTTTTACTTATTTCTTGTCTTACTTATTATTCTTGTGCTTTATTTTTTACCTTTATTTTGCACTTCTATTTTGTATTTGTACTTTTTTCGCACTTCTACTTGTGCTTTTTCGCACTTTTAGTTGTGTTTTTCGTACTTTTACTTACGCTTTTTCGCACCTTTATTTTGTACTTTTATTTTGCGTTTTTCGTTACATATTTATTATTGTTTTATGCCTGTAAAAAGAAATTGGTTAACTGGTATTTTAATAACAATATTGTCGTTTGTTATACGCATTATAACAATATTGTCATTTTTCGTCGATTGTTGTTGTTCTATCTTACTTTTTATAAGATTATTGTCGATTTATCTTGTTATTTTAATTTAATTATTTCTTGTGAAACATTTTCTATCAACTTGGTCAATTACATTAACCAGTTTACTCATCCTTTTCAATATTTTCCAGGCCAAAATTAACTGCTTTTCTTAAAGCTTCCAGTTCTTCCTGACTTAGCATTACATAGGACTCTCCCTTTACAATTTCCTTTAAATAAAGGAAACAGTTATCCCTGCTGTGAACTGCATTTAAAATAATACCAGAATTATCCTGATCCAGTAATGCAAGGGCGAAACTGAGTTTTCCGCCTACATCATCAAACGCATCATACTTTTCAACACCATATTTACTGAACATTGTTTCCAAGCGGTGTTTAATAAAGCTGATATCATGCTCATGATCTTCTTTTGCTTCGTAAAGACGGTCAATCTGGGCAAACTTTCGTACAAAAACCTTTTCAAGGGATTGCGCGTCACTGCCTTTCATGAACATTTTGTATTTACGTTCCAATCGGCTTAGCCTCATTTTGCTGCTGAATACATTCACCGCCAGAACGATGGTCAGAATCAGCAGTAAAATAATGATGATGCCTGGATCAATTCCAAGGCTGTCAAAAATACTGCTCATGCATTCTCCTTATCTTATTGATTCAAACAAGTCAATGATTCTTTCCAGTTCGTCTCTGGAATAATATTCAATTTCAATTTTACCTTTATTGTTCTTTTTTCTGTGGATGAAAACGCGGCTTCCTATAATTCCTTTCATTTTCTCCTCAAGGCTCTCGTAAATTGCATCTTCAGCCATATTTACCGGCTTCTGGACCTTCTTCGGCGGATCTACAATATGTTTCACCAGCTTCTCAGTCTCTCGAACGCTTAATTTCTCATCGAAAACCTTCATTGCCACGTTAGCTTGTTTCTCTTTGTCTGTAATTGCCAGAATAGCCCGGGCATGTCCTGCTGAAATCATTTCGTCAATCAGCATTTTCTGAACCCTGTCGTCCAATTTCAGAAGTCGAAGAGAATTTGTCACTGCTGTCCTGCTCTTAGAAACACGTTCTGCAATGCTGTCCTGTTTCAGCTTAAATTCGTCAATTAGACGCTTATAAGCCATCGCTTCCTCAATTGGATTTAAGTCCTCCCGCTGAATATTTTCAATCAGTGAGATTTCAACTACCTGCTGATCGTTAAATTCTTTTACAATAACCGGAACTTCTTTCAAACCAGCAAGCTTAGCAGCTCTCCATCTTCTCTCCCCTGCGATAATTTCGTAGTAATCACCTTTATTAGAAACCAGGAGTGGCTGTAAAATGCCAAACTGCTTAATTGATTCTGATAATTCCAGTAAAGCATCCTCATTAAACTGCTTGCGTGGCTGGGTTCTGTTTGGTTCTACCTTTGAAATTTTTACAAGTACTTCTGTTTTCTTCGGTTCAACAGGTGCGGCCTGTGCCGTATCTTTCATTTCCGGCTCAGGCTTCACAGCTGATGTGTTTTCGCTCTGCTGATGTGAATTTTCACTTGCTGGAACAGATTTCTGTGCTGACTTTTGTTCTGTTGGTTTCACTGATTTTTCTGGAAAAAGAGCATCCAGACCTCTTCCAAGGCCTTTCTTCTTAACTGCCATTATTCAACCTCCCTGTTTATCACTTCTTCTGCAAGAAGGCGGTAAGCTTCAGCTCCAGTGGACCTTGGATCATAAAGAGTAATCGGCTGTCCATAACTTGGCGCTTCTGCCAGTCTGACATTTCTCGGAATAATCGTCTTGTATATATTCTGCTGAAGATTTTCTTTAACATTCTCTACAACCTGTAGAGATAAGTTCGTACGGGCATCATACATAGTAAACACAACGCCTTCAATCTCCAGATCATTATTCAATCTGTCTTTTACCAAATCAATAGTATGTATCAACTGTGACAACCCTTCCAGTGCATAATACTCACACTGGATTGGGACTAGAACAGATGTCGCAGCAGTAAGTGCATTAATAGTAAGCATATTCAGAGACGGAGGACAATCTATGATAATAAAATCATAATTCTCCTTAATTTTATCCGTAATATCTTTCAATATGTATTCTTTATTATCAATACCCACCAGCTCGATCTCTGCACCAGACAGATTTACATTTGATGGTATCAGATCTACATTTTCCACAACATCCTTGACAATCGTTTTCTCAACATCAGATTGTCCTACCAGAAGTTCATACAGTGTATCTTCTACTTCGTTTTTATCTACACCTAATCCACTGGTAGTGTTTCCCTGAGGATCCATGTCAATTGTCAGAACTTTTTTCCCCTGTTCTGCCAAACATGCTGAAAGGTTAATAGCCGTAGTAGATTTACCAACGCCGCCTTTCTGATTAGCAACCGCAATCGTTCTGCCCAATATCAACCCTCCCTTTCATATTATTTGATTACTGCTTACATGTTTCACGTGAAACATTCTTCAAATATAAAACTGCAAACAGCAACTGGATTTTACAGATTGTGTCATCATCTTACAGATTCTGCACAACCCCACCATACAACTATTGTTATTATAACACTTTTGAATTTATCCCGCCACATAATGTTTCACGTGAAACATAGAAAATGGCATTTCTTTTCATAAAAATATTGTCTATTTTTATCTTTGTACTAATTATACCCAGATTAATGATATTCCAAACATCTATTAGTGGGATTTAACGAATATATACTCTCGTATTTTCTTTCTATGCTCTCATGTTTTCTTTCCATAATCATCAAATTTTCAAAGTCGAAGCATGAAAAAGTCTTTCATACAATTTATTAGTTAATTAAATCCATAATGTACAATAAATATCGTACTCGTATGATTTTATGTCTCATTCCAAAATTTCCGTTTTTCTGCAATTTGGGGTAACAAAAGCATTTCGTGAAATGCAGTCGAAGTATATCGGAGTACATTGGAATACTATTGGAGTACTATCGGATTACTATCGGAATACCACCAGAATACCACCAGCGAAAACTATCACCCCAAAAAACTTTTACTACTCACTTCGTTCACAGCAGCACTTTTCGTAATGTATAGGATTTTCATACAATACTATAATTTCGCGCTGAGTTTTTCTTTTCTGTGAACTTTGATAACAAAATATCCTGTCGAATATTACTTGCAGGTAGTAGCGTCTCTATAGCATTATTATATTATTATAGTATTATTATTCACTCTATTCGCAGTAACGTACTTCAGCTTCCTATCAGTAAATTTCTTCCCCTATAGTCTGTCAATTTCCTTTTATGCGCTAAAAATCATTGTAAAATGCCCCTTTTTGGCGTATAATATACATACAAAGCCCAAAGGAGGTTCTCTATAAAATGAAAGACAGCAAACATAAAATCCTGACATTAGCTGCTCTCACCACTATTGCTGCTGGTGTCATCCATGTTACCAATAGAGTAATCGTTACCTCTTCCCAATTAAAAGAAATGCTTGATTTTTCCAATCACAATTATTACAATTGGCGATTTGGAAAAATTTATTATACCAAGAAGGGAAACGGTTCCCCTCTTCTTCTGATTCATGATACAATGCCCGGTGCCAGCGGATATGAATGGTCTCGTGTTGAGGATCAGCTTGTCCAGGAGCATACCGTATACACCCTTGACTTATTAGGATGTGGTCGTTCTGAAAAAGCAGGAATTACATATACTAACTTTCTTTTCGTGCAGATCATCTGCGATTTCATTAAAAATGTAATTAAAGAAAAAACAGATATTATTGCAAGTGGTTTCTCATGTTCATACGTTACCACTGCAGCTGCTTATGACAAAAAAAATATTAACAAAATCATGTTTATTAACCCTGTAAGCATGACTTCTCTTGCGCAAACCACTACACAAAAAGACAAATTATTCAAGTTCTTTATTGAATTGCCTATATTTGGAACCTTCATTTATCATATAATTGTTTCACGTGAAACAATTAATGATTTCTTCCTGAATAATCTTTATTATAATCCGTTCCATGTGGATAAAGATGTTCTGGATGCCTATTATGAAGCAGCGCACAAAGGCGGTTACTACGCTAAATGCCTGTATTCCAGTCAAAGTGCCAAATACACTAATATTAACATTCGCCACGCTATAGAATCTCTGGATAACAGCATTTATATTGTAGAAGGTGAAGATGAACCAAACGGAGCCGCTATCGTCGAGTCCTACCAGAAAGCAAATCCTGCAATTGAAGCAGTAACCATTCCATGCTCCAAACATTTTCCACATATAGAAAACGTTGAAGCATTTCTCGAACAGGTTGGAGCATTTTTTTAACTGCTTCAAGGATATATAAGTATACCCTTGAAGCAACAAAAAAGCTTTGAAATTATATTTTAAGATATATAGTTTCAAAGCTTTTTATTAAGATATATAGTTTCAAAGCTTTTTATATTTAAAGCCCAAACCATACCAGTCAATTTGTTTATGCTATTCTACTTTCGATTATTATTTTCGTAAGGAAATATCTAGTATTTATATACCATATCACATTTCGCATTTATATCTGCATAATCTTAATCTACTCCCCTCATTTTTATGCTTCACTTTCTATACTTAAGCAAAATTTCTCGAATATATACCATACTTTGTTGGAAATTTTCTCCGTTTGAAAACAAATAGCGAATTGCACGGCAGAATAAAAGAAAGAAATGTATTGTAAAACAAGGTACCTAAATTATATGGGCTTTTTCAGATGGAGTTTGTTTTTCTGTTTTATATTTATTAAATTCTTATATTATAATTAGTTTTTCTTAAATGTAGGATTTTTCTACTTCTTACGCATTTCTCCTTAATATTTTCTCTTTTTTCGTCATTCCTTTCATTATTCGTCCGTTTTATTGTACTTTGTTTTCGTCTTTTGTTTTAAAGTGTCATTTATTGTACTTTATTTTATATTTTCAACAATTGGAGGCGTCTATATTTTAGGTTTATAGATTTGATTGCTTCCTATTAAAGCAATTATAAAACAAGTTCCAGTTTTCGGATCCCACCAATTTTTAAACTTTCAGCCAAAGCGGGGTTTAAAATAGCTTTCTGTAAGATGTAAGCACAATTTATGGGAGATTTTGTCTGGTTGAGAGAGGTGTAGCGTGGCTACACTGACTGAAAGAAGGTAAAATATATCGCAAAGTAAGACATGTAGATTTAGGAAATGTTTTTAGTATGTTTTTAGTACATTCTAGTTCTGTTTGAAAATGGCTTTCTGCAAGATGTGCATCACAATTTGTGGGCGATTTTGCCTGGATGAGGACGTCGTAGCGGGCTATAACAACCGAATTCACGCGAAACACACCGCAAAGCGAGGGTGTACAGGGTGCGCAGATTGCAGGAATGTTTTTTCAAGCATTCTTTAGTAATCTCTAGTATAGTAAATATAGCGATACCCTGGATTATAAATATAATTTGAAATGCGGGCATATCAAAGCGTAGAGCAATCCATTTTCGTTCTAGCGAGATCCACGTAATTAACATATCTATATCTGCTCAGTTACAAGAAAAAATTCTGTATTTCCAGGATTCTCTGTCTGTGACAGGGCGCTGTAAGCGACAGCTCTTTTGTTACCGCAGTGTGATCCTGCCTAGCAGGGCTTTTATATAATGGGAGATTCCAATGAAATCTCCCATTATATAAAAATACCACCCTTCATTCCTTAGATTTTTACATCTAATTCTTGGAGAGTGGTACACATCGTGCACAATAAAAGTCTTCTCTTATTCTTCAAGCAATTCCAGCATTGTTTATATATTTATTCAGCACTACCTTCTGACACCTCTGTTTCATCTAAATAAGACGAATCTGTGTTTCCGCCTTCAACGCTAGAATCAGTTGACGAAGTATCTTCTTCTGATCCATTTCCAGTTACAGTCTCAAACGCCTGGAACAGTTCTTTTACAGTCATTTTATTTACCAGATAAACTTTTCCGTCTGTAACAGCAGCATAGTAATTCGTGTCGTAAGAATAATATTCTACGTTTGTTTCCTTTCCATCTACGTCTGTAAATTTTACAGCCATCTCCGGATCTGCATTTGACTTGAACTCATCAGTCAGGCGTTTTTGTGCTGTCATGTTAATCAGCTTATTGTAAAATGCGGTAAATGTTGTACTATCCAGCTCATTTCCATTCAATGTGTAAGACAATGTTACGCTCGTGCTGTTTGAGGCAGAAGAACTGTTTTCTGTATTTCCAGCTGTTTCCGTATTTTCCCGGTCCGCATTGTCTTCTGTGTCTTCTTTTTCATCTGTATTTTCAACATTCTCAGCAGTTTCTGTGTCTGCGTCATCAGCCGTATCTTTTGCAACATCTTCCGTTACTTCTTCTGTTTCTTCAGTTGTATCTTCAGTGCCATCTTCCGCTTCATCCTCAGATGTTTCACGTGAAACATTTACAATGTAATCTTCGCCTTCATAGTTCACGTCCAGCGTTTCCAGGTTATTTACAGACAGATAGCTTACTGTCAGATCCCAGAAATCTGCATTTGTCTTACCAAGGAAAGTATCAAGAGAATCTTCAGAAATTGTGTAAATCTCACTACTGTCATTTATGCGTACATATCTTCCACCATCCGAGGACTGGTCGCCAACCTGAATTACAAGTTCTTTATCAACCAGTTCTGTCTCTGCTTCCGAGTCCTCATCTAAAGTTTCCGAGTTCTCTGCAGTATTCTCATCTGAGTTTTCATCTACACTTTCATCTGAATCCTCTAAACTGCTGTTTTCCTCAATCTCAGAGTCTTCATTTCCATCTTTCTCGCTTCCGTCCTCAGATGCCTCTGTAGCCTCCTCAGAGCCGTTTTCAGACTCGTTTTCCTCATCAGTGGAATTTTCCTTATCAGAAGAGTTTCCACCGTCGGTGGAGTTTTTCTCATCTGTGGAGTCCTTTTCAACCTCTTCCTGATAATCCGCTGTAATTTCCGCATATGGCTTATCTAATCCGTACTGAGAAAGCTTATCGTCCGTACAATTATAATTCACATAACTTGCATACGCCATACTGGACAACGCGCTGGCCAGGGATGTTGCCTTGGCGGAATCAGCTTTATCTGTCTCACCATCACTGGTAATATTCCAGAAATTATTTTCATCTTTCTCCACAGTATATGAAGAATCTTTTCCATTTACAGAGATTTTGCTGACCGTAGAAGAATCCACGGTTGGAAATGTACCACTTTTGGCAAAGTCATACAGACCTCCTTCAAAAGAAGAGAGTGTAGAATTGCTCACCACATACACAGTGGAAGAATCCTTGTTCAGGTCAATATACTCCTGATTTGTGGACTCATTTTCCATTCCGATCTGGATTACCGTCGTTTCGCCATCTTCAGTGGTAATTGTAATCGTGTTCTCTGGCTGATCCAGTTCATATTCAGAAGCATCTTCTACGTTTTCTAATGTCCTCTCTGCTGTTATGGAATTCAGAGAGCTGACTAACGTATCAATTTTATCCTGATCTACTGGAAAATCAGTCTCATCACTTTTCACCCAGGAATCTCCGTCTTTTTCAAAGGTAACTTCTTTTTTATCAATTACAAATTTTATAGATTTCACGTCAGCAGACGCTATGGAAACAATTTCCGGATTTTCTTCCTCTTCACTTGACTCTTCCGCAGCATCCTGTCTGGCTACGTAGGCTTTTACGCCTACGTATGCACCACTAAGGATAACTAAAACGCCTACTGCCGTAATAAGATTTACTGATTTTTTCTTCATCAGGCTTTTCTCCTCTTCCACCAAATCATAAATCCAACCAACAGGAATGCTCCAGGGATCAAACCAATAGTACAGATCTTCCAGAAGCTTGCATCATATGCTGTCAAAGTCAGATAGGATACTTCCAGGCTCTTGGACGGAATAGAGACTGTTGTGCTGCTTTCCGTGTCTACCAGAGAGCTTAAGGAAGCCATCACAAGTTTTTCGTTTCCGCCAGATACCATCTGGTTTACCTGGCTCTGCAGTAAGTTTGATGTGGAATAATAAATAATATGTGTCTCTTTATCATTATCTACAGTTTCTGTAATGCTGACTCCCAGATCAAACGGTCCTTCCACATCTCCATCCTCTTTTTCGAGAGTACCGCTGTTCACATTTGTCTTAGAATATGCGCTGTCAGAAGTTGTGAGAAGGCTCTCAATATTAACCGTATCTCTTACATCATCAGACTTCTGGATTCCCTGTGCATATGGCATCAGGATGTAATATCCAGAGGAAGCAATCTCGGATGTAATATCTGTACTGTTTACTGTAGGAACCAGATAATACGGCATCTGCGCTGCATAATGCTGGGCATCTCCCTCAAATACAAGACCATCCACCCTGCTTACGCCATAATTTCCCAGAACCGCCTCAAAGTTCTCCATCTTTTCCCCTGTATAATCGGAGAAAATCATTGCTTTTCCACCATTCTCCAGATAATCAATCAAGGCTGTCTTCTCATCCTCTGAGATATCTGTTGTAGGAGAATCGATCAGCAGACAGCTTGCATCGTCCGGAACGCTTCCCTCTGTAAGCAGGTTCAGGGATTTGATTTCCATGTTTGCTTTCTCAATATCTTCCTTAATTGTAGAATCAAGTTCCTGCTCTCCGTGTCCCTCCAGAGTGTACAATACTGGCAGGTTTTCACTGGTCACATATGCAATAGCACTCGTGATCTGTCCTTCGCCGTCAAACCCTGTCGTCTGATAGCTGTATGTGTTATAATCTATGGAGGATTCGTAAATATTGTTATAATTTACAACTTTGTTTCTATCTCCGCATACAACGATCAAGCTGTTAGATGCAAGGTTATCACTTGTATACTCGCTGACAAATTTCGGATTTACTACCGGATCCTTCTGTTCTACGGTAATATGGTCAGATTCATCGGCATATCTCTGAAGCAGATTGCTGATGGTCTCGTCTTCGCTTCCGCTCTGAGCTATCTGATATATGGTAACATCCTTATCCAGATCTTTCAGCATAGCCTTAGTCTCATCCCCGATTGTATACAATTTTTCAGAACTGATATCCAGCTGTGTGTATTTTGAAGGAAGATTCCCAACAATCATATTTATAACAATAATGATAGCAACGAAAACAACAATCATAATGGAACTGTAGCTTCCATTTTTCAGATATTTTTTATTTATTGTATCCTTAAACTTCTTTCTCTGTTTTTTGTTTTTATTGTTATTGTTTTTAACATTAGCAATTTCAATCTCACTTTTGTCATTCATTGTTTGATTGTCAATATTGTTATTATTTTCATTGTTGTTCATATTATTGCTCTCAATATTGTTTTCATTGTCACTATTATCATTTTTCTTCTTAAAAAACATTTTTCCCACCTCCTTAATTCCAACGTCTCTTTAATATTGTCTGCATGGTTAGGAATATACAGATGGTAATAACAGACAGGAAATACAATACTCCAGTCACATCAAAAATACTGTTTGTAAAGTTTTCAAAGTGTGAGCTAAGATTAAACACTTCAAGCACTTTCTGAATTCCTCCTTCAAAAACACTGGATTTTACAACATAAACAATTACCAGTGCGACTTCTCCAATCACGCAGATTGCACCAGAAATCACTGCATTCTTAATCATGCTGTAAATCATAAGGCTAAGTGCTATGATCAGAAGTCCGAATGTTACGCAGGTGGACATTGCTGTCTGTGAAAAGAAGGATGAAATTCCATTCATCATATAAAATGCAAATAAAAATACAAAAGTAAGAACTGCCGCAATTACCTGGCTTTCAGTAATTGCTGAGAAGAATACACCAATGGCAATGTTTGCACTTCCCAGAAGGAAAAAACCAAGGAGTGCAGTGTATGCAGCTCCAAATGCAACGGTTCCAAATTTTGCCATGATCAGCGGGTAAGTTGCCAGTACTACAATTGGTATCGCATAAATAGTAACCAGTGCCAGATATTTTCCCATTACAATGCCGAATACAGACACCGGAGAGGTGAGCAGCAACTGGTCTGTTTTCTGCTTTCTTTCCTCAGCAAGTACACGCATGGTCAGAATCGGCACTGCGATCAGGAACACAAAGGTCATAGCGTTTAAAGTATATTCAAATTTCGGATATGCAGCTGAAAGCTGATATGCTGAAAAGTAGATACCTGCAATTAACAGTACAAAAAACATAAACAGGTAGCCGACCATAGAGGTCAGGTAGCTTTTCAGCTCTCTTTTATAAATAGCAAGCATGGTTTACTCCTCCCCCTTTTCTTCCTCAGACGCTGTTGAATTATCCTGTATCTCGTCAGAAAGTCCATTACCTGACACAGTATCATATATTTCGTCCGAATCAGCCAATCTCGTTTCAAAAAGTCCGTTATCCAGGACTTTTTTCTCGGTATTATCTGTATTATCTGTATCATCATGATTTTCGTTATTCTCATTTTTTCCGTTCAGATAATTTTCAGCATCTGCTGCCGTTTTAAAAAAAGATTTTCCAGATTTTTTCCCGGAATCGTCTTTATCCTTTTTTTCACTTTCCGTAAGTTCAAGGAAAATCTCCTCCAGAGAAACCTTCTTAGACTGCATTTCAAGAATCGGACAGCCGGCATTTACCATACTGTAGAATACTTTTTCACGCACATCCGCGTTCTCCTCTGTACTCACAGTAAGCGCATAAACACCTTCTTCCGGGCTCTTCTTTACCGTAACCTCTTTTACCCCTTCTACGCCCTCCAGAGCGGCTTTGATGGTATCTTTCTGACCTTTTACAAGCAGGTTCAGGTTATTAGAGCCTGTTGCCAGTTTGCCCAGATTCTCCGGTGTATCGCTAGCTACCAGTTTTCCATGGGAAATGATCAGCACGTAATCGCATACTGCGCTGACTTCGGAAAGGATGTGGGAGCTGAGTATAACAGTATGTTTCTTTTTCAGCCCTTTGATCAGTTCACGAATCTCATTAATCTGTTTCGGGTCAAGGCCAACGGTCGGTTCATCAAGAATGATCACTTCCGGATAGCCAAGTACTGCCTGGGCAATACCAACTCTCTGTCTGTATCCTTTGGAAAGGTTCTTGATCAGACGGTTTTTCATATCGGTAATTTTCACCATATCCATAATTTCTTCGATCATGGATGCTTTTTTATCTTTAGGAATTTTCTTCAGATCTGCAACGAATTTCAGATATTCCAGAACGGTCATATCAAAATAAAGGGGCGGCATTTCGGGAAGATATCCGATACATTTTTTTGCCTCCTCAGGTTCCTCCAGAATATCATGGCCGTCTATGATTACTGTTCCTTCGGTAGATGCAATGTAGCCGGTTATCATATTCATGGTTGTGGATTTTCCGGCGCCGTTGGGGCCCAGGAAACCATAAATCTTACCTTTCTCGATTTCAAAAGAAAGGTGGTCTACGGCGGTGTGGTCGCCATAGCGTTTCACCAGATTTTTTACTTCAATCAAGTTTCTTACCTCCTTCAAGTTGCAGGTGCCGGACGCATATTCCAGGCATCTATCTATGATAATTTTATGTGCAACCTGTGAGGAAATTTAGATGATTGTGTGAGAAAAATGTGATTATTTTGTGTTAGAAATGTGTCTCGTTATCAGCAGCAACTGTAGATGTATTATTGTAAAAAAATAATTGTAACCCGTTCCAAATCTTACTATAATAAGGTATACGTATTCAGCTCTCAACAAAATACAAAGTATTTTGCAGATTAACCCTGAAACGTTACAAATTATAATCTCATAGAGCCAGCTAAAGCGGCTCTGTTAAGGAGGATTTATGAAAAAGATCAGAAAATTTGCACCCTTGTTGTTTTGCTGTCTGTTCATGTTTCTGCTGCTATTTCCGCAGACTGCAAAAGCAGGCACGCTCGTCCCAACAGCCCAGGATAACCTAAGTGTCAGTCTGAGGCGTTCCTCTGACCTGATTCCTGTTTCTAATGGTTATATGCGTGTATTCAAAAAATCAAAAAGTATTGGAATCGAATACTACGATAACAATTTTCAGATTACGGGCAAAAAAGAAATTGCCATGGAGCTTCCTCTGTGGGGCGGCTTCTACGCAGGCTCTGATGGCTATTACCTTGTAGAGGGACAGAGTAATACAGCCGAAGACAATTCTGCCGAAGTCATTCGTGTTATCCGCTATGATACTAACTGGAAGCGAAACGGAGCAGCTGCCATCACCAGTAATCCAGATTTATTCGGCGGACAAGTCCGCTATCCTTTCGATTATGGCTGCGTAGAAATGACCGAGACAAACGGTACCCTTTATATTGTAACCGGACACCAGGGGTATGTGGACTCTTCGGTGGGAATGGGTCATCAGGGATTTCTCATGATCGCCGTTGACAAGGCTTCCATGACTGGAAAAATCGTACAATCCGATTTATGGCACTCCTTTGCCCAGTACATAAAATCCAATTCATCTTATTTGTATGTCCTGGAACAAAGCGAAGGATCACGCTGTACCCAGCTTTCCAGATATGATAATAACAGCCTTGAGAAAAAGACCATTGAGCTTTTGTCCTACGGCGGTTCCCGTACTTCCGTCTGGGCACTGCCCTGCTACGCTAGTGTAGACGGTATGGCAGTTTCTTCTGACAGTGTGCTGTGCATCGGAACCACCATTGACCAGAGCAAGTATGACAACGTGGCAAAGGATTCCAGCATTCCGCACAACATTTATCTTACCGTCACACCAACCTCCAATTTCACGAAGGAAGCGACCTCTTTGAAATACCTTACCCATTACACTGGTGACGGAAAAAGCTTCCTTGGAGTCAAAATCACGAAAATTACAGATAACCGATTTATGGTTTCCTGGGAAGAATATGAAGAGGAGATCCCAGATGATGATACCTCTTCCAAATATGCATCCGGCGATGATTCCCTTTCCTCCAGCACTCTTCATTATCTGTTCATTGACGGAAAAGGAAATACGATCAGCAAGGAATATACCACTGCCGCTCCAGTTTCTGACTGTCAGCCAGTTGTGAAGAATTCCAAGGTTGTTTATTACGCATCCAATGAAAATACCGTTAATTTTTACTCCATTGATGCAAATAATGGAAATACCACCAAAAAGATATATCGTATTGCCGGGGACAATGCCACCTGGAGTTTTGCAAATGGAATCCTTACCATTTCCGGACAGGGCGCTATTTCCGTAACAGAAAACGAAAATTATCGTTCTCCAGTTTCTTCTATCGGTGGACAAGTTTTCTATAGTGATACTGCATGGAAGTCCATAAAAAATCAGGTAAAGAAAATTGTTATAAAATCTGGCATTACCAGTATTTGCGAATCAGCCTTTACCCGTCTGCCGGCCTTGAAAGAGGTAGAGGTGGAAAACGGAGTAATCCAGATTGGGGCAAAAGCATTTGCATACTGTGACAATCTGGAAAAAGTTACTCTTCCTGCCAGTGTTACCGTAATTGGAGATGATATCGTATGGACAGGTTCTTACTGGTATGGTGGGTCTCATGTAAATTACGCCACCATATATGCCCCTTACGGTTCTGCTGCCATCACATACGCACAGAAAAATGATATTTCCTATGCCTGTGATCTTTCCAGCGCAGCTGTAACCGGAATCAACTCCAAGTACACCTATACAGGCTCTTCGTTAAAGCCGAAGCCGACCGTTACCCTTGGAAAGAAAAAGCTTACTGCAGATTCCGATTTCAAAGTCACCTATAGCAATAATAAAAACACGGGAACTGCCACAGTAAAAATTACAGGTATTGGAAGCTATTATGGAACTATTACCTTAAATTTCCAGATTGTATCCGCGCAAAATACTCCAACACCGGCTCCTGTTTCAAAAACGTTCAAGGATGCTTATAATACTTACACCGTTAACAAAACCGGTACTACCGTTACTTTAAAGAAGCCAAATTCCAGGGCAATTATCACCGCAACCATTCCTTCTTCCGTAAAAGCGAATGGAAAAACCTATAAAGTAACTGCCATTGCTTCTAACGCTTTCAAAAACTGCCGTAAGCTGAAACAGGTAACCATTTCCAAAAATGTTTCCTCCATCGGTTCTGGCGCATTCCAGGGGTGCAGTTCCCTGCGCACACTGAAAATCGGTTCCAGGGTTTCCTCTATTGGAGCAAAAGCATTCTACGATTGCAAGGCGCTTACATCCATTACCATACAATCCAAGAAGCTCACTTCCGGTTCTGTAGGAAAAAGCGCTTTTACCAAAGCCGGACGAAACAACTATAAAAAACTGAAAGTAAAAGTTCCAAAGAGCAAGCTTTCCACTTATAAGAAGCTTCTCAAAGCCAAAGGATTATCTTCAAAAGCAAAAGTTACCAAATAATTTGCAGATTTATTTCTAAAAAAAGGCTATCGTAAAACGAATGTTTATTCGTCAAACGATAGCCTTTTTATCCTGACTGTCCTTTTATTCTGATATCCTTTTTGTCTTATGCCAAAGGCTCCTTAGACGGCAGTCCCGCCTTTCTGGGATACTTCTTGGCAGTAGGTTTCATCTTCTTTATAACAACAAAAGAACGGTCCATATCCGTGTCCATAAGCGGGAATTTCACCACATCCAGAACCTTTCCACCCAGGATTTTTACAGCATTTTCAGCCTGTGAAAGCTCTTCATCGATCTTTCCTGATTTGTAAGAGATAAAGCTTCCGCCTTCTTTTACAAATGGGATGCAGTACTCGGAAAGGGTACTTAAATTGGCTACTGCACGGGAAACGCAAAAATCATATTTTTCTCTGTGTTCCTTTTGCTTGGCATAATCTTCGGCTCTTCCGTGAACGGCTGTCACATTCTTCAATCCCAGCATACCGATCACTTCATTCAGGAAATTTACCCTTTTATTCAAGGAATCCAAAAGTGTAATCTTCAATTCCGGAAAGGCAATTTTCAACGGAATTCCCGGAAAACCAGCACCGGTTCCAATGTCAATAACAGACTTTCCTGTCAGATTATTCTGATCAAAGCATCCAGCCTTTACAATAGATAAACTGTCCAGAAAATGTTTTAAAATAACCTCATCATACTCTGTGATCGCGGTCAGATTCATCACCTTATTTTTCTCCACAAGGTACTCATAATAAGTGATAAACTGTTTTTTCTGCTCCTCTGAAAGAGCAATTCCAAGCTCCTCAAGTCCCTTCTCAAAGAGGGTTAAATCATATTCCATATAGTGCTCCTTCTATTCTGTAATCCTTGGTCTCCCGTTATGGGCAAACGACTTTTTGCCCCTGACAGCATTAACATTATCTTCATACATATTTCCTTTATCAGTGATTCTTCCCATACTGCTCCATATAAACCAGCAGCACCGAAATATCAGCCGGGGAAACTCCTGAAATTCTGGATGCCTGTCCAATGGAAACCGGTCTGTACAGTTCCAGCTTCTGGCGTGCTTCGATACGCAGACTCTTCACTTTCTCGTAATCCAGATCTTCCGGTATCTTCTTTGCTTCCAGCTTCTTGAACTGCTCTACCTGCTTCATCTGACGGCGGATATATCCGTCATACTTAATATTAATGTTCACCTGCTCCTGCACATCCCAGGCAAGCTCCGGACGATTCTTATCAATAGGAGCCACATCCTCATAAGAAAGCTCCGGTCTGCGAATCAGCTCTGCAAGACTGATTCCAGACTTCAGAAGAGTGCTTCCTTTACTTTCCAGAAGGCTCTGGACAGCCTCCGTCATGCCTACATTTGTGTTCTCCACACGCTGGATTTCTTCCTTGATCAGCCGCTCTTTCTCTACTACTTTTGCATACGTTTCGTCATCTACCAGGCCTACCTCCCAGCCTTTTTTACGAAGCCTTAGATCTGCATTATCCTGACGGAGAAGCAGACGGTACTCCGCTCTGCTGGTCATCATCCTGTACGGCTCATGATTCTCTTTGGTAACCAGATCATCGATCAGGACACCAATATAAGCCTCAGAACGGTCCAGGATCAGCTGCTCTTTTCCAAGTACTTCCATAGCCGCATTGATACCAGCGATCAGTCCCTGGGCTGCTGCCTCCTCATAGCCTGAGCTTCCGTTAAACTGTCCGCCACTGAAAAGTCCCTTGATTTTCTTAAACTCCAGTGTAGGATAGAGCTGCCTTGGGTTAATGCAGTCATACTCGATCGCATAAGCATTTTTCACGATTTTTGCATGCTCCAGACCTGGTACGCTGTGGTACATTGCTTCCTGTACATCCTCAGGAAGGGAACTGGACATACCGCCAATATACATCTCATTTGTATACAGTCCTTCCGGCTCGATAAATACCTGATGTCTCTTTTTATCCGCAAAACGTACTACCTTATCCTCAATGGACGGGCAATAACGGGGACCGGTTCCCTCGATCATACCTGAGTATAACGGAGAACGATCCAGGTTCTCACGGATGATTTCATGGGTGATCTCATTCGTATAAGTCAGCCAGCAGGATTTCTGCTGGATCTGCACGTCCTCAGGATCTGTGGAAAAAGAAAATGGTACCACTCTCTCATCACCGAACTGTTCTTCCATCTTGCTGTAATCAATGGTATTTCCTGCAATTCGTGCCGGCGTTCCAGTCTTGAAACGGAACATTTCGATTCCCAGTTCTTTCAGGGAATCGGTCAGATAATTAGCTGCCTGCAGGCCGTTTGGGCCTGTATAATTGCTTACGTCACCGTAAATACATCTTGCTTTCAGGTAAGTTCCGGTACAGAGAACTACCGCCTTACAATGATAAACAGCACCAGAATAGGTCTTCACTCCGGTAATTTTTCCATCTTCCACCAGAAGCTTTGTTACTTCTCCCTGACGGATCGTAAGGTTCTCCTGATTCTCCAGTGTCTTCCTCATCTCATTGCTATAGGCCTGTTTGTCAGCCTGGGCACGAAGGGAATGAACCGCCGGGCCTTTGGAGCAATTCAGCATTTTGGACTGAATGAAGGTCTTATCAATATTTTTTCCCATCTCACCGCCAAGAGCATCCAGCTCACGTACCAGATGTCCTTTGGAACTTCCGCCTACATTCGGGTTACATGGCATTAACGCAATGCTTTCCGCACTTACTGTAAACATGATGGTGTTCAGTCCCAGTCTGGCACCGGCAAGAGCAGCTTCACAGCCTGCATGTCCAGCGCCTACAACTACGATATCATAATTTTCTTCTAAATTTTTCATCGTAAATCTATCTCCTCATATATTTACAAACCAAATTTCGTAAAGCTTTCTCTCAAAATTTTTTCTGCAGCTGCTTTCTTATTTACCCATACAGAACTTACTGAATATCTCATTTACCAGATCTTCGCCGACCTCTTCCCCTGTGATTTTTCCAAGGCTTCCATACGCAGCCATCAGGTCAATGGAGAAAAAGTCCTCCGGCATTCCATCTTCTATGCTCTGTTTTACCATGGAAAGGCTGTCTGCTGCCTCTTCAAGAGCTTCTTTATGACGGGCATTTGTAATATAAACCTCGTCATTAAAAGAAATTTTTCCACTGAAAAACATAGACTTTATCGTATCTGCCAGTTCTGTAACACCGGTCTCCTCTTTTGCAGAAATTGGAATGACCGGATGAGCTGTCTTTTCCTTCAATGCTTCCATACTTACGGCCGGTACAAGGTCCGTTTTGTTATAAAGCACGATCGCTTTTCTGTCTTTCAGCATCTCCATAATCTCTTCGTCATTTTCATCAAGGGGCGTGGAACTGTCAACTACATACAGAATCAGATCTGCTCCCCTGGCCACTTCACGGGCACGGGAAACGCCGATTTTCTCCACTACATCCTGGGTTTCACGGATTCCGGCAGTATCCACGATTTTTAAAGTGATACCATGAAGGGTAATGTATTCCTCCAGAATATCCCTGGTAGTGCCCTCGATATCCGTTACAATAGCCTTATTTTCCCCTACAAGAAGGTTCAGCAGGGATGATTTACCTGCATTTGGTTTTCCCACAATGACCGTCTCGATTCCTTCCCGGATGATCTTGCCGTCTGCGGAAGTTTTCAACAGCTCCTCAATGGATTTCTGCTCTTTTTCCACAATTCCATGTAATTTCTGTGGATAGCCATCCAGGCTGATATGCTCCGGGTCATCCAGTGCAGATTCGATAAATGCGATCTCATAGATCAGATCACTCCGGATCTCCTTGATTGTCTTCTGCACGGAGCCCTTCAGCTGGCTCATGGAGCTTTTCAGGGCATATTCATTCTTCGCCTGGATCACATCCATAACGGCTTCTGCCTGGGAAAGATCCAGCCTTCCATTTAGAAACGCCCTCTTGGTAAACTCTCCGGGTCCGGCAATTTTGGCGCCGTTTTTCAGAACCGTTTCCAGAACACGGTTCATGGCATAAACTCCGCCATGACAATCAATCTCCACGGTATCTTCTCCTGTGAATGTTTTGGGTGCACGCATGACCATGACCAGAACCTCATCCACAGCTTCTTCCCCATCATAAATATAACCATAATGAATGGTATGAGTGGGCACTTCTTTGATTTTCTTTTTTCCACCCTTAGACCGGTAAATGCGTGATATAACATCCATGGCTTCTGGACCGCTGATCCGGATGATTCCGATTCCCGAAGCACTCACAGCAGTAGATATCGCTGCAATTGTTGTATTCATGTGATCTCCTCCGTATAAAATTTCAATTACTATATCAATTTAAGCCATATAAGTTTTCATTGAATCTCTTTGTAAAGCACATTTTTCTAGTTCTCATTATACAAAAAAAGTTACCCCAGGGAAAGATACTAAAAACAAAAGCATAACGCTTCAGTTCTTCCATCTTTCACCTGGAATAACCTCTTACTCATTCTGCAAATCTTTTATAACAAACTGATTTACCATCTTTTTAATTTCACTACAACGTGACGATATGGCTCTTCGCCCTCGCTGACTGTTTCCACATACTTGTTGCCCTGAAGTGCTGAGTGAATGATTCTTCTCTCATATGGGTTCATCGGCTCAAGTACAACTGGCTTTCTTGTCTTCTTAACCTTGTAGGCAATTCCTCTTGCAAGATTCTCCAGAGTCTCTTTACGGCGTCTGCGGTAATCCTCTGTATCAAGCTTTACTCTGATATAGTTGGCTTTGCCTTTATTTACAACAAGGCTTGTAAGGTACTGAAGGGAATCAAGGGTCTGTCCTCTCTTACCGATCAGAATTCCCATGTCCTCTCCCTCAAAAGCAACTTCCAGGCAGCCATCGTTTGTGTTGTACTTAGAAGTGATTTCTACTTCACCAAGATTCATGGATGCAAATACATCGCGAAGGAAAACGATTGCTCTCTCTTCTACGTCCTTGATCTCAGCCGGATCTGTGATGATCTCAACTGGTTTGGACTGTCTTGGCTTCTCTTCTCTTGGCTCTTTCGGCATTTTTTCTTTTGCCGGTTTTTCTTTTACAGGACGCTCCTTGAAAGCTTTCTCTTTCGCCGGGCGCGGCTGTTTTTCTTTCGGTTCCTTTGCAGCTTTTGGCTCTTTTGCTTCTTTTACAGAAGCTTTTTCGCCTGCCGGCTCACTCTTTGGTTCCGCTTTCTCTGCTTTTACAAAAGGCTTCGCTGGCTTTTTCGTCGGCTCTTCCTTGATTGCGTCAACCTTAACGGTATCTACGATTTCTTTAAGCTCTTCCTCTTCAGAAACTGTATTGATCTTGCGTGCTTTGATGATTGCCGGTTTGCTTCCGATACCAAAAAATCCGGAACTACCTTCAGAAACCACTTCAATATCCAGCTGATCACTGGAGACACCTAATTCGATGCACGCCTTGGTGATTGCTTCGCTTTTCGTTTTTGCTGAAAACTGGATAAACTCCTCCATCTATGAAACCCTCCGTTTCCGACAATTACTTCTTCTTGTTTCTCTCATCAAAATCTCTGACCATATTAGCTTTTGCTGTAATACTTCCAGGTTTTGCATTTCTTGCTTTCTGGTAGGATTCCTCTACTTTTTTATTTCTTTCTGCAGCGTCAGTGTTGCTGGAACCTTTATCAATCTTGGTGTTGATATTTCTGGTGGACTGATTGGCTTGATTGGTAATCTTCTGTGGCGGAAGTCCCTCTTTTTCACGCTGCTTCTCGATTTTCTTCATGTTCTCATTTACCAGGTCGTTGATGTCCATTTTGTCAAGATGACGATTGATCAACAGCTGCTGGACACTTCTTACAACAGCACTGGCGATCCAGTAAATACCAAGACCTACCGGGAAAGTGAAACAGAATACAGCTGACATAAGCGGCATAACTGTGTTCATAGTCTTCATGGAAGCCTGCATGGTATCATTGCTGTCTCCGGAAGCTGCTGCCTGCGGCATAAGCTTGTAGTTCAGTACCTGGGTAGCCCATGCAAGAACCGGAATCAGGATTGCAGCGATCGCAAGGGCAATGGAGGCTCCTGCAAAAGCAGCCTTGATGTAGTTAAGAGGCTGATCTGCAATGTTCAGACCGAAGAAGTTCTGCATTTTGGAAATTTCAGCAGATGTTGTATTGATCGTATCTGCAAATCCCTTAAACTGATCCATGGAAGCAAGATCTTTCCACTGGGAAGGAGATAATGCATAAAGGAAATCAATTACAGAATTGCTGGTAGCTTTTCCATTATCCAGAGCAAGCTGTACACGGGTCATCTTGTTATCTGTGATAAAATTCTGGATCAGATCTGTGTATCCGTTTACACTGATGATCTGATCAACAAGACCGGTAAATACATTCTTTACACTTCCAACATAACCTGGAATTTTGTAAATAACCTGCCATAATGCCATCAGGACAGGAAACTGGATCAACAGCTGTACACAGCTTCCGGTTGGTGAAACACCGTATTTCTGATAAACAAGCTGAGTCTCTTCCTGCATTTTCTGCATGGATACCTGGTCTTTTTTATCTTTGTATTTCTTCTGGATTTTCTGAAGCTCCGGCTGCATGACAGAGCTTAACTTGGAAAATTTCTGCTGCTTGATCTGCAGCGGTGTCATCAGCGCATAAATAATGATACTGAAGATGATAATACAAAGACCCAGGTTCTGAATACCCACCAGATCAAGAACTCTGTAAATAGCGTCCATGATCCAGCCCATAATTGAAGCCAGCTGTCCGATAATCGGGACACTGCTCTTCGTCAATAAAATCATATCCAAGTTTGTTTCCTCCTAGGCTTTTTCGGTGTAACTATTCAATTGTCAAATAATTCTAGAGCGTGTTTGAAAAAGGCTTTCTGCAAGATGTGCGTCACAATTTGTGGGAGATTTTGTCCGATTGAGGGAAGCGTAGCGGGCTACGCTGACTGAAAGAGGGCAAAATATACCTCAAAGTGGGGCGTGCAGATTGCAGGAATGATTTTTCAAACAGGCTCTACGGTACAGGGTCATATCCACCATGTGAAAAAGGATTGCAGCGTAAGATTCTCCATGCTGCAAGAAGCCCGCCCTTTAGCGCACCGTACTTTTCGATTGCTTCTAAACCATATTGAGAACAAGTGGGAATATAAGGACATTTTGTTCTCTTCATCGGCGATATATATTTCTGATAGAGACGGATCATGCGGATCATAATATTCTTTACTTTCACATCATGCCTCCGCTTTCTTCGCTTCGCCTGATTCTTTATGAAGCTCAGCCTCACGGCGGATCTTCATTCTGCCAGCAAGGTGCATAAGTGCACTCTCAATCTCCTGATAGGTCCTGTCCTTGGCATTTGGTCTTGCGACCACTACAATGTCCAGGCCCTGCCGGAATGCTTTCTCGTTCAGGCGGTAACTCTCTCTTATCAGTCTGGTGACTCTGTGGCGTACCACACTATTCCCTACTTTTTTACTTACTGATATTCCCAGACGATTCTCCATGTGCCTGTCATGATTCTCGAGCACGTACATCACCAGATACCGATTTGCCTGTGATGTTCCTTTTCGGTATACTTTTTGGAATTCGTTATTTTTCTTTAAGGAGTCTGAGTATTCCATCTGATTCTCCTTTTGATAATATTTATGTAACTATTCAGAGCCAGCTGGCAAAATGAGACCCATTTCGTCAGTGTGACGTATCCGCCCTGCTCTCAACAATTACATATTTCTTTATAGAAGAAAAGACCACAGTAACTGCGGTCTTAACGGTCTTAAGCAGATAACTGCTTTCTTCCTTTTAATCTTCTGGCAGCTAATACTTTACGTCCGCCCTTTGTGCTCATACGAGCTCTGAAGCCATGGACTTTCGCTCTTGATCTTTTTTTCGGCTGAAATGTCATTTTCATAGGTAAAGCACCTCCTTTATCTATATGGAATTTAAAATTATTAACCTAATCAGAACATCATTTCAATTATATTCATAAACCGCGTCTTCGTCAAGTAAAAATTCTTGCAAAATCAATATTTTTGTTATCCACTTAGTTATCCACACTGGGGATAACCTGTCATTTTAAAAAGGTTTACGTAACATTATCCACATTTTGTGGATAACTTGTGGATAACCTGGGGATTATCAGCAAAAATATCCACTTTTGCATGTTGATTTTATCGCATATACCACAAAAAACAGCATTTTTCGAGGGGATTCGACAGTGGAAAGAGTTATGCACATATTTTTTCATTATCGAAACCCATAAAGCCATGTTATGGTAACCAGAATAGTTATCAACCTTTTTATCCACATTTATCCACACACAAAATGTTGATAACTTTCCTGTTTATTCACAAGATATCCACACGTTTTTTCGGGGAATTTTTTTATATCCACTATGAATTTTTCTAAATTGTGGATGTATTGTGGACAATTCTGCGCTTTTCCCCAGCTATTTTTCCTATTTTCTTATTAAAAATTACATTTTCCAAACATGATTCTATTTCTTTTTCAACTTACTGCATCGCTTTTCTTTCCACTTTGTTTTCTGCGATTCTCTTTTTCCTTCCTTCTCTATAATTTTCCACATAAATTTCCTATATAATAAGATTTTGTCGTTGCGAAAAAACAGGATTTATTATAATATATATAAGGATATTTATGTCCTTTGATGGCTTTTTAACAGGGAAACTGCTTTTTTCCCTGTTATGTTGATAAATCAGATGTATTACGGGAGGAAAAAATGAGCACAGTAATAGAAAAATGGGATGAAATCCTGGAAATTGTGAAAAAGGAGCACGATCTTTCCGATGTTCGCTTCGACACCTGGCTGAAACCCCTCAAGGTTTATGATGTCAGTGGAAATGTAGTTACCATCGTTGCTTCAGACCAGGTACGATTAAGCTACATTAATAAAAATTATAAACTGCCTCTGCAGGTTACCATAAGCGAAGTTACCGGAATGGCCGACTGCGAAGTTAAATTCATCCTTCCGGAAGATGTTCCCGCCAAGAAATCCACTTCCGAGATTACACCTGATCAGAATAGCCGTTTTAAGGAAAGATGCGAAGAAGCAAATCTGAACCCGAAATATACATTCAATACTTTTATTGTGGGAAGCAACAACAAGCTGGCCCAGGCAGCAGCCCTGGCAGTAGCGGAATCTCCGGGAAATACCTACAATCCGCTGTTTATCTACGGTGGTGCAGGACTTGGCAAGACCCATCTTATGCATTCCATCGCCCACTTTATTATTGAAAATGATGATAACAGCAAGGTTCTCTATGTTACCAGTGAGGAATTTACCAACGAACTGATCGAGACTATCCGTAACGGAAATAATACTGCAATGAGTAAATTCCGTGAGAAATACCGTAACATTGATGTCCTTCTGATCGATGATATTCAGTTTATTATAGGAAAGGAATCTACACAGGAGGAATTTTTCCATACATTTAACAGCCTCTACAGCGCAAACAAACAGATCATCATATCTTCTGATAAACCGCCGAAGGATATGGAGATTCTGGATGAACGTTTCCGTTCACGATTCGAATGGGGACTGATCGTAGATATCACACTTCCTGATTACGAGACCCGAATGGCGATTCTTCATAAGAAAGAAGACATGGACGGCTACAATGTAAGCGAAGATGTTATCAAATATATAGCCAATAACATCAAATCCAACATCCGTGAACTGGAAGGTGCCTTTAATAAGGTAGTTGCTTACGCAAAACTGGAGAAAAAAGAGGTTACCCTTGAACTTGCAGAGCAGGCTCTTAAGGATATCATCGCACCCAATGAGAATAAACAGATTACTGCGGACTACATTATTTCTATGGTAGCAGAGCATTTCAATGTAAGTACTGCAGATCTTTGCGGAAATAAAAGAAGTTCCAAGATTGTTATGCCAAGACAGGTCGCAATGTACCTTTGCCGTGAAATCCTGGCAATCCCACTGAAAAATGTGGGCCAGTATCTTGGAAATCGTGACCATACAACCGTTATGCACGGCGTAGAAAAGATTGAAAAAGAGCTCCAGACCAACGAACAGCTGCAGAGCACCATCGATACTTTAAAGAAAAAAATTAATCCACAAACTTAACACATTTTTTCCACATTTCGTGTGTATAAGATGTTGACATTATGTGTATTAATGTGAATAACTTTCGGCCCGAAAATCGCCAATGTGGTTTTACACAGGTTATTCACACCGAAAATCAATGCTTTTACACGAAGTTATCCATATCCGAAACCCTTTTATTCACTGGGCGGAAGTAAGTTTTTCACATATTCACACCCCCTACGGCGGTTACGGCGGATATCTTCTTAAATATATTTAATGAAAAACCCATTTTCGTCAGAAAGGAAGTTATACACATTATGAAAATCATTTGCTCCAAAAATAACTTGTTAAAAAGTGTCAGCATTTCATTAAAAGCAGTACCATCCAAAACAACAATGCCAATTCTGGAATGTATTCTGATCGATGCAACAACAAATCAGATTAAATTTACTACAAATGATATGGAACTTGGAATCGAAACTATTGTTGAAGGTACTATAGAAGAAAAAGGAATGGTAGCATTAAATGCAAAAATCTTCTATGAAATCATCAGAAGACTGCCAGATAATGATGTTACTATTAAAACAGATGAAAAATTCGCTGCAACCATTACTTGCGAGAAAGCGAAGTTCAATATTCCTGGAAAATCAGGTGAAGATTTCGCATATCTTCCGATGATTGAGCGAGATGAGCCCTTAACTATCTCTCAATATACATTAAAAAACATGATTTATCAGACAATATTCTCAATTGCACCTAACGATAACAACAAATTAATGACTGGTGAGCTGTTTGAAATTAAGGATAATTGTCTGAAAATTGTTTCCCTGGATGGACACCGCATTGCCATCCGTAAAATGCCTCTGAAAAAGGATTATTCTGACCGTAAAGTGGTAGTTCCAGGCAAGACGCTCAATGAGATCAGTAAGATCTTATCCGGCGAAATAGATGATGTAGTCAGCATTTATTTTACGAATAATCATATTTTATTTGAATTTGACCAGACCATGGTAGTTTCCCGTCTGATCGAAGGCGAATATTTCCGTATTGACCAGATGCTTTCCAGCGATTATGAGACCAAGCTTTCCATTAACAAAAAAGAATTCCTGGATTGTATCGACCGTGCCACACTTCTTGTAAGAGAAGGCGATAAGAAACCGATCATTATCCATATTACCGATAACAGCATGGAGCTTAAGATCGATTCTGCAATGGGATCCATGAATGAGGATATTGATATTGAGAAAGAGGGAAAAGATATCCTGATCGGATTTAACCCGAAGTTCCTTATCGATGCACTTAAAGTTATTGATGATGAGACAATCGACATTTATCTGGTAAACCCGAAAGCGCCATGCTTTATCAGGGACGAAGAAGAAACTTACACATATCTTATCTTACCGGTTAACATAAATCAGAATCAGGCGAGATAATTGCACATTTGGGAGGCATAAAATTGGAAATCAGGATCAGAGATGAATTTATCAAGCTTGGACAGGCATTGAAGCTTGCCGATCTTGTTTCAGATGGCGTTGAAGCAAAATATGTGATCAACGATGGACTTGTAAAAGTAAATGGAGAGGTGGATACCCGCAGAGGCCGCAAGGTTTATGGCGGTGACGTTATTTCCTATAATGGCCAGGATGTGAAAGTTCTGTCAGGAAACGAGTAATATGGCCTATATTGAATCCATAAAATTAAGCAATTTCAGAAATTATGAGTCACTGGAGCTTTCATTTGACAAGGGAACCAATATTTTCTATGGGGATAACGCCCAGGGCAAAACCAATATTCTGGAATCTGTGTATCTGTGCGGAACCAGTAAATCCCATAAGGGAAGCAAGGATCGTGAGATCATCCGTTTCGATCAGGAAGAGTCTCATATCCGTATGATTGTGGGAAAAGATTCCATGTCCTACAAGATCGACATGCACCTTCGGAAAAATAAGGCGAAAGGTGTGGCAATCAATGGGCTTCCCATAAAAAAAGCAAGAGAGCTTCTTGGAGTGGTGAATCTGGTTTTCTTTTCCCCGGAGGATCTGAATATTATCAAAAACGGTCCGGGAGAGCGGCGGAGATTCATGGATGCAGAGCTTTGCCAGCTGGATAAGCTGTATCTGACTGATCTTGCAGGATATAATCATATTCTGAATCAGAGAAATAAGCTTCTGAAGGATATGTTTAAGCAGCCGGGGCTGGGCGCCACTCTGGACGTCTGGGATATGCAGCTGGTTACTTACGGCCGCAAAATTATCGAAAAAAGAAGAGAATTTGTGGAATCTCTAAATGAGATCATCAAGGAGATTCACAGGAATCTTACTGGTGGTATTGAGAATATTGAAGTGATTTACGAACCAAGTGTGGAAAGTGAAGAACTGGAGCAAAGTCTTTTTCGCAACCGTGAAAGAGATCTCCGTATGAAAATGACTTCATCAGGTCCCCACAGGGATGACCTGATGGTTGCGGTGAATGGAATCGATATCCGAAAATATGGTTCGCAGGGGCAGCAGAGAACAGCAGCCCTTTCCTTAAAACTTTCAGAGATTTATCTGGTGGAGAAGATGATTCATGACAAGCCAGTCCTGCTTCTGGATGATGTGCTTTCCGAGCTGGACAGCAATCGTCAGAATTATCTTCTGGAAAGTATTCATGACATCCAGACCCTGATCACTTGTACTGGTCTGGATGATTTTATCAGTCATCAGTTTAAAATCAATAAAGTGTTTCACGTTGTAGCCGGACAGGTGTATCTGCCAGCATAGCAGCTGAAAACCAGAGTTACATTTTGTAAAATCATATGTACAGGCATGGTATCTGCTGCTGATAAATTAGCTTGCTAAGTATAATATGATATGCTAAACTGGCATTAACTATGGAAAGTTGGTGAAAAATTTGGACAAAGAGGAATTTCGGGTTAAACTTGAAGAGATTAACCATTTAGTAGAACAGAAAGATTACAAAGGAGCCATGAACGTTGTAGACAGCATCGACTGGCGCCGTGTGAAAAATGTTCGTACCCTTTGTGTGGTTGGTGAGATTTACGCTGCCAATAAACGGTATGAGGATAGTAAGGAAATTTTCCTCCTTGCTTATCACAGAGCCTCTATCGGAAAGAACATTCTTTACCGTCTTGTGGAAGTATCCCTGAAGCTGGGACAGATTTCTGAGGCAGTGGAATTTTATCAGGAGTACAGGGAAGTTGCACCTAATGATAACACCCAGTACATTCTGAAATATAAGATCCTGAAAGCGAAGAAGGCTCCGGCTGCTGAGCAGATCAAGGTTCTGGAAGAGTATAAGGAGAAGGAATTTACCGAGAAATGGTCTTACGAGCTTGCCAAACTGTATTATCAGGATGGCGATAAGGAGAAATGCCTTGAGCTTTGTAATGAGATCATTCTCTGGTTTAATGAGGGCAGCTATGTGATGAAGGCCATGGACCTGAAACAGCGCATGGGTGTTCTTACTGGTGAGGAAAAAGAGCGGTATGAGCAGCAGTTTGTACCGAAGCTTCTGAAACCGGAAGATGCAGAGAAGGTTCAGGAGGAAGAGAAGACAAAAGAAGACCAGAGTAATGATGGCATTGAGAGCATTCAGATCAAGAATGAGGACCTGGATGGGGTAGAGAGTCTTCAGGACAAGATTTCCAAGGGACTTCGTGACATTTTCGGTAACCGTAAGATGGACGAGACTGAGGAAAGCATTGTTTCTTCTGAGGAGACAAATGGCGTTCAGGAAGAAATGCTTCGTGATCCGGCTGCTGAGAAAGAATATGAGAGTGTTCCGGAGCTTGAGCCGGAGGCTGGCAAGGTGAAGAATACAGTTCAGAAAGAAATTGCATCAGCGGAAGATGAAAAGGGAGCTGCTGAAGCCGGAAGTGAAATTTCTGAGGAGGTGGAACATTCAGCAGTGGCAGATGCACCTGCAGCTGAAAGTCTGAAAATGCCCACACTGAATATTCCGGATTCCATGAAGAATATGTCTGCAGAAGAGGTGGAAGTACCGAAAGCACCTGCGCAGACGAATCTTTACAGTGATGAAAATGAAGAAACAGAGGAAATAAAAGAAGAGAAACCGGAATTTGATTTCTCCAACTTTAACCTGGAGGATACGATCCTTGCAGCTGCTTCTGCGCAGGGAATTGAAATTCCGGATGAACAGCCAGATGAAGCGAAGGTCCAGGAAGAAAATAAAGAGATCGCTGAGGCTGCCAAGGAAATTTCCGGGAAGCCGCAGAAGGCTGAGAAGAAAGAAAAAGCTGAAGAAATTCCGGAAGAAGTCATTACACCGGATGAGGAAGAAATAGAGACTGAACCGGAAGTGAAGAAGCCGGTTGTGGAGCTTGAAGAAGAGGAATTCCTTTCTGAGGAGGATCTTCAGGCTGCTGAGGATGAATTTATGAATGGTCCGGCTGGACGTAAGGAGGAGTCTTCTGATGATTCCATGTCCGAGGATGAATTTATTGCCAAACTTCTTAAGGAGAGCATTGGAGAAGATGAAGATGTTCCTCCTGTTATAGAGGAGGAAGCTGGAGAAGAAACAGTCGAAAATAAGGATGAGGCCGAAGAAGAATTTGATTCTGAAGATGATTCCGAAGAAGATTTCGATTTCGACGAGGATGATGAGGACGAGACGCCTGAAGAAGAGCTTTCAGAGGAAGAAGAGCTGGAGCAGTTCATCGATTCCATTCAGCCAAAGGAGAAACGCAATCCTGCTGATATCGTTCCAAGAGAAAAAGCTCTTACAGATGACGAGAAGAAGCTGTTTACATATTTTGTGAAAGTTCCGGGAATGAAGGAGCAGCTGATCAGTGCACTTTGTGATGTACAGATGGCTGCAGCTGATAAGACATCCAAAACTGGTAATGTGATCGTTATGGGTGGAAGAGAGACTGGTAAGACAAGACTGATTGCAAGCCTGATTCCTGCAATCTGTAAGGAACTGAATCTGCCGGCTTCCAAAGTGGCTTATGTATTTGCTGACCAGTTAAATGAGATGGATATTGCGAAGGTGGTAAATAAGCTGCGTGGTGGTTTCCTTGTAATCGAAAATGCAAACCAGCTGACTCAGGAAACGGTAGAGATTCTGGATAAAGCCATGGATTTCCGTACAGACGGACTTACTGTTATCATTGAGGATGAGAAGATCGGAATGCGTAAGCTGATCGCAAGATTCCCGAAATTTGCGAAGAAGTTTACATCTATGATCAATATTCCAGTATTTACCAATGATGAGCTTGTAAACTTTGCAAGAGTTTACACCAAAGAGAATGGCTATAAGATCGACCAGATGGGAATGCTTGCATTATACAATCTGATCGGAGTGAATCAGAAGGAAGACCAGCCGATGAACATTGGTGCAGTTAAGGAAATGCTCGATACTGCAATGGCGAAATCCCAGGGGGGACTTCTGAAATTCAACAAGAAGAAGAGAGTAGACCGTGACGGATTTACGGTACTCTATGAGAAAGATTTTGCCAAATAAATAATAAGGATATGTCGCATGGTGGCGACATCTATGAAAGTCAGTTACTCCGTGCCTGCGGCACTCTCGTAACTGCCGACCGAATTCGTAATCTGGGCTCGCCCTACTTACTCATTCGGTTTAGCCTGTCCGATATCCATAAATTCGCTCATGCAAGCAAGAATCATTTATGGCTGCCGTCCAGGAATTTTATCAAAAATATAAAAAGAAAGAGGAAATGAACATGACCAGACCTTATTTAGGAAACCCGAAATATACCATTGAAGTACTTCAAAAGTATAATTTTGCTTTCCAGAAAAGGTTTGGTCAGAATTTTCTCATCGATACTCACGTATTAGAAAAGATTATAGAGGCTTCCCAGATCACGAAGGATGATTTTGTCCTGGAAATCGGACCTGGAATCGGTACCATGACACAGTATCTGGCTGAGGCTGCCAGAGAAGTTGTGGCTGTGGAGATTGACAAAACACTGATTCCCATTCTGGAAAACGATACTTTGAAGGATTGGGATAATGTGACTGTGATCAATGAGGATATCCTGAAGGTGGATATTGCAGCACTTGCACAGGAGAAAAATGGGGGAAAGCCCATTAAGGTGGTTGCCAATCTGCCTTATTATATTACCACACCGATCATTATGGGACTTTTCGAAAATCATGTTCCCATCTCTTCCATCACCATTATGGTGCAGAAAGAAGTGGCAGACAGGATGCAGGTAGGACCTGGAACCAAAGATTACGGGGCTTTATCGCTGGCAGTCCAGTATTATGCGAAGCCGCAGATCATTGCAAATGTTCCGCCGAACTGTTTTATGCCAAGACCGAAGGTTGGAAGTGCTGTGATCCAGCTGGTTCGTTATGAAGAGCCGCCGGTGCAGGTGGAGAATGAGAAGCTGATGTTCAGATTGATCCGTGCATCCTTTAACCAGCGCCGCAAAACTCTGGTAAATGGATTGAAGAATTCGCAGGAGCTGGATTTCTCAAAAGAAGAAATCGAGAAAGCAATGGCAGAAACAGGGATTCCGGTAAATGTAAGGGGAGAGGCACTTACGTTGAAGGAATTCGCGGATCTGGCAAATGCGTTTCATAAATTGAGGTAGATGTCGCATGAAGCGACCCGCCGCAGGCGGAGAATCCTGCAAGGCAGGATTCTTTCTTGTTTTTGAGCAAAGTTTATACAAATAAAAATCACCCGGTGGCTAGTCGGGTGATTTTTATTTTGTCTCAAATATATTTTTTAAAAGGAAGGAGAGTCAATCACTTTTCGTGACTGACATATGAAAAAGAAATTTTATAAAAATAATGTTGGCTGTTATTATTTTTATGATGTTAGTATATCGGGAAAGTTTGAAAGAATCGTGTTTATCTTATGAAAAATTAGTGAACGAAATTAAAAAGATTTGTAACTGATAAACTTTTGTAACTGTTCAGAGCCAAATGGATTTGAACAGTTACAAATTTTTAGATACATTTTACAAATTCGGGAAAATGGTGTAGTATAATATGCTGAAATCTGGGGCAGAGAAGGTTTCCTTATCAGATTGCAGAATGAGAATCTTACTCCAGGAGAATAAAAATTCTTGAGTGGATATGGAAAAAAGCTGGAAATGTGACCAGATTTCGGAACTTTATGAACAGAAAATTAACTAGGAGGTAACTATCATGATAAAAATGAAAAAATCAGCAGCACTTATTCTTGCAGGAGTTCTTGCTTGTTCTATGCCGATGCCGGTTATGGCATCCAGTGATACAGAAGTTGTAGAGAGTCTTCTGGACAGTGGAATTGACTTCCTTGCTTCTGATCCTGGCAAGGCAGTGGACATTATTATGTATGCCAAGGATCTTGTGGATCAGCAGAATATCACAGATGACCAGGTAAGAAGCGCCGTTACCCAGGCTGCAGATCACTTTGGAGTATCACTTTCTGATTCTGACGTGGATTCCCTTGTTTCCGTAGTGCGCAAGGTTCTGGATGCGAAGATTGATGAGGATGCACTTAGAAGTGATGTAAATTCTGTTTACAACAAGCTCCAGGACATGGGTGTTACAAAGGATGATGCCAAGGGTCTTGTTGCGAAACTGATCGATTTTGTTAAAGGATTATTCGAATAAGAATAATAAAATGTGCAAAATGTATAACTTTACCAAGCTAAAGTAAAAATAAGAATGTGTTAATTTTATAAAAAAAGAGGAAAAAGAAAGAATAAATTGTGCAAATAAACCAAAAGTTCATTATTCGTTCATAGTTTGTTCATAAGTATCTGGTACTATATAATCAGTTCGAAAGAACATACACAGAAGACGTTGTAATGACACCATTACACATAAAATTTTTTCATAATAATCGCCCCGGCAGTTACTGCCGGGGCACTCCTCGTTTCAGGGGGGAATATGCGTTGGCATAATGTGCCTGTTTTTGTTATTTATGCATTATAAAACGAAATAATTAATATTTAATAATATATTATTGATGCTTAAAATGAAATATCTTATGATTTAAAATAGAATGTAAATGTTAGTGAAATCCTTGTAAAAACAGGGATTTTTTTATTTATCATAAAATATTACAAATCGTTGTATGTTTTAGAAGTAAAGATAAGTAAATATAAGTTCTTCTTACAACAGAATAAAAGAATATAAAATACAACAAAAAATACAACAGAACAGAATAAAAACATAAAAGAAAAACAACAAAATTATAAAAACATGAATAAAAGATACGGGAGAATAAATGAAGAAAAATAAAAAATAAACTTCAAAATTCTGAAAAAATAAAATTACAACAGAATGAAAATTATCAAAATTTAAAATGAAAAGGAGAAAAACAACAATGAAAAAAATCTACGAAGAAAAAATCACCAACGGAGAACTGGAAAAAAGAATTAAAAATGTGCGCCACGGCGTGCTCACCAACCAGGAGGTTATCTGCAAAGTAATGGAATATATTACAGAATTATCCTTTGCAGATTTCATGTTTTTCAAGCGGGAAGCCTATCAAAATGTAATAGATCGGATGGGCGGCCCGCGGAAAATGGGAACTTATCCGGATCTCACAGTAGGTGAAGTCTGTGAATTTGTTTCAGAGCAATTTCACAGAGATCCATTTTCCAAAAGAACCGGAAGGATCATTGACGACATGCGCGTTCCATACGACATTGTGGATCTGCGTCTGGAAGGAAAGCCAGTACGTGTTTATAAGAATGATACAACAACATGGGACTGCCTGGAAGAAAAAGAAGCTTATTCTGAGCTGGAAGCAGAGAAACCGCTGCCGCTGGAAAAGCGTATGAACAGAATTTACAACTTAAAGAGATTTAAGAAAAAGAAATTCGAATATAATGCGTGGAACGGGATCCTTCCATGTGAATATGGAGATTACTGGCAACAGTTTGTGGCAGGAGCCTCATTGTGGGATATCAATGAGGCTTTGGAAACTATTACAGGTAAAAAGATTACCTGCATCCGCAAACTTTGCGATGATTTCACCAATCCAGATGAAGTGAACATGGATTTCAGTATATCAGAATTTTGCGATTACTTCATCAGGGATATGAACTATCAGGACAAGCTATGGCTGTTCATAGAACCTTTCGCAGAAATTTACCGTACAACAAAAGCGGATAAATGCTGCGGGAGCTAAAGCGAAAGAGCGGATAAATGTTGCGGGAGCTAAAGCGAAAGAGCAGATAAAAGCTGCGGGAGCTAAAGCGAAAGAGCAAATAAAAGCTGCGAGCGCTAAAGTGAAAGAGTAAATAAGAGCTGCGGGAGCTGCGCTGAAAGAAAGGAGGGATAAAAGCCAAAAAAGTCAACAGAAGTGAAAACAACAGAAAAAAATAAAAAAGCATAAGAAAATAAGCGAGAGCTGTAATGAGAAAAAAATAAAAACAACAATAAAAATAAAACAGAAAAAGAAAGGAAATTAAAAATTATGACAACTTATACACCAGGAATTATTAAAGAAACCAGTAACGGATATTTCAGCATTTCCTTAATGGATGAGCTGATGAGCAACAGAGAAATCTACTGCCTGGGAGAAATCAACCAGGAAAGTGCAGGAGCACTGATCCTTCAGCTGAAATACCTGGAACGCCAGGATAGCGAAAAGGAAATTACAATGTACATTAGTAGTCCCGGAGGAGAAGTCTCCAGCGGATTTGCTATATACGATACCATGAAGTCCGTCAAATGTCCTATTCGAACAGTGTGCATGGGAACTGCTGCAAGCTTTGGAGCGGTCCTCTTTGCAGCTGGAGATACCAGGGAAATGTTACCACATTCCAGACTGATGATCCACGATCCTTTGATCGCTGGAAATGGTCTGACCGGCAGCGCCGTCTCCCTGTCGGAAAAAGTGGAGGATCTGATGAAAAACAGGCAGATCCTGGGCGGACTGCTGGCAGCAGAGACAGGCAGAACCATCGATGAAATCTATGAAAAGACAGCAAAAGATACCTGGTTTACAGCAGAAGAAGCGATCCGGTTCGGGCTTGCAGATTCTGCTATCCAGCTAAAGCCAAAGAAAAAGCGGAAACCAGCGGGTGAGAAAGAGAGAAAAAAAGTAGATGAGGAACTGCCATTTAAATAAAACAAATGGCAGTAAAAAACACTAAGAAAAGAAAAAAGGAGATCAAAAAAATGAAAAATAACGTATTTATGAATAAAAGATTACACAACAGAATTCTGGCACAGGACAAGTATATCAACAATAATACCTGGGAGACAGGGCTTAACAACAATGACCTGATCATAGGTGTCAGTGGTGCAGGAAAAACAAGAAGCTATGTAATTCCAAACATTATGGAAAGTGACAACAGCATAATCGTGGTAGATACCAAGAACCAGCTTTACAAAAAGCTGGAACCAGAGCTGAAGAGCCGGGGATTTCTGATATGGAATCTGAACCTTGCGAATATGAGAGATTCAGCCATCGGATATAATCCGCTGAACTACATAGGCAAGGAGCAGGTGATGGTAGACGGCAAAAAGGTGACCCGCTACAACAGTCAGGATATTGAAATGCTGGCCCAGAACATCTGCCCGCTGGAATGCATGAAGGATCCATTCTGGGATTATGCAGCTGCCATGCAGGCATCCACGCTGATCGCGTATATCTTGGAAGCACTTCCGGAAAATGAACATCATCTGGGAAAAGTAGCCAGACTTCAGGAGCTTCTTGGAACAGATACTTTGGATGTACTGATGGAAGAATGGGAACTGCTGCATCCTGAGAGCTTTGCGGTGAAAAAGTGGCATCTTTTTAAGGACACGAAAGCCGCAGACAAGACCAACGCCAGTGCAGCATTCATATTGGGTGAAAAGCTGAGTCCTTTTTCCAATCCTGAATGTGAGCAGCTGTTTATCCACAAGTTCCAGGTGGATTTCAAATACATGGGAACAAGACCGACTGCGTTGTTTATCAATGTCAGTGACAGTAACCGGGCAAATGACAGGCTTCTGAATCTGCTTTATGCACAGGCTCTGCATGAGCTCTGTGAATTTGCAGACTCCCAGGATGATGGAAGGCTTCCTGTACCAGTAAGATTCATTATGGATGACTTTGCATCCAATGCAGTAATTCCGGATTTTGACAAGATCATATCCGTGATCCGTTCCAGGGAAATCTATGTGAGTCTGATCTTACAGAGTCTCACACAGCTGGACTCCATGTATGGCGAGCAGCGTGCGAAGACGATCATCAACAACTGTGATACCTGCCTGTATCTTGGCGGGCAGGATGTAAATACTGCCAAATACATCAGTATTAAAGCTAATAAAACAGCTGATAATATTCTGAATATGCCGGTAGGTGATGCGTGGCTGTTCGTAAGAGGACAGAAACCGCAGCAGGTCACCAAATTCCGGCTGGAACAGTATGATCTGTTTAATCCGGAAACTAAGAATAAGAAGGTACTTACGCAGGAGAATATTGACGAGCTTTTTGGAGGTGATCTGGAAGAAGATTTTCCTATTCTGGAAACGGTATAAAATATATTTGCAGCGAGAGGAGGTGACAAATTAACATTTAAAATTTATTTGCAACTAAAAGGGGGTGTGCTATAATGAAGCCAAAAACATGGGAAAGATACCTGTTTTTGGCTTTATTTTTTTGAAAATATTTTTTGGCTAACGGAGTTTTTCCTATATTGAATTGAGAAAGGAGTCATCAGCTATGGCAGAGACAATGAAAGATTACGAAGCTGAACTTGAAGCTTCTTTTAAGAAAATTGAAGAAGGCGACATTCTCACAGGAACCGTTGTGAGTGTAGATGATAAAGAGATTATTGTAGATTTAAAATATTATGCAGAAGGAATCATTCCGGTAGAGGATTACAGCAGAGAGCCTGGATTTAACGTAAAAGAAGAAGTACATCCGGGAGATGAGGTTTCTGCTACAGTAGTGAGAACAGATGATGGAAACGGCAACATCCTTTTATCCAAGGTTGAGGCGACAGACGTTCTTGCCTGGGATAAATTAAAAGAACTGAAAGCAACTGGCGAGGTTCTGGATGTAGTAGTAAAAGGCGTGGTAAACGGCGGTGCCGTAGCCTATGTAGAAGGCGTGCGTGGGTTTATCCCGGCATCCAAGCTGGCACTTAGCTACGTGGAAGACACCAATGAATATCTGAATAAACATATTCAGGTTCAGGTAATCGATGTAAATAAAGACGATAAGAAGCTGATCCTTTCTGCAAAAGAAATCTTAAGGGAAAAAGCTGAAGAGGAAAGAAAGAATAAAATTTCCAATATCCAGCCAGGCTTTGTAACAGAAGGAACGGTAGAAAGCCTTCAGCCATATGGCGCATTCGTTGATCTTGGAAACGGCGTTTCCGGTCTGGTACACATTTCCCAGATCTGTGAGAAAAGAATCCGTAAACCATCTGAAGTGCTTGCTGTAGGGGATAAGGTGAAGGTAAAAGTCACAGCAGTTAAAGATGGTAAACTGAGCCTGAGCATCAAGGAAGCTACAGATATGATGGCGAAAGAAGTGGAAGAAGAGGAAATTGAGATTCCACAGTCCGGCGAGGAAGCAACTACATCTCTTGGTTCTTTATTCGTAAATATTAAATTGAACTAGTGAACTAGAGCTTGTTTGAAAAGGCTCTAATGTGAAAGGAAGAATGTGAATGAAGAATCAGAAAGTATTTGTAATGGGACATAAGAATCCGGATACGGATTCCATCTGTTCTGCGATTGCGTATGCAGATATCAAAAACAGAACCACCCAGACCAAGCACTACATTCCAAGACGTGCAGGTCAGATCAATGAAGAAACCCAGTATGTGCTGAACCGTTTTGGTGTACAGCCGCCGGCATATCTGGGAAATATCGGAACCCAGGTAAAGGATATGGATATCCGTCCAAAGCCTGATGCAGACCGTACCATGTCCCTGAAAAATGCCTGGGATATGATGCAGAATAAAGGGATTGTTACTCTCCCGATCTGCAACAGTGAAGATGAACTGGAAGGAATTGTAACCATCGGTGACATCGCAGATATTTACATGGATACCAAGGACAGCTATCTTCTTGCTAATGCCAGAACACAGTATAATAAGATCAAGGATACTCTTGATGGTGAGATCGTGGAAGGCAATGGCCACGGTTATTTTACCAAGGGAAAAATCCTAATCGGAACAGCTGATCCGGAGATGATGAAGGACTATATCGAAGAAAATGATATGGTAATTCTTGGAAATCGTAAAGAGGATCAGCTGAAAGCAATTGAACTGAATGTAAGCTGTATCATTGTAGGAATGAATATCCAGGTCTGCGAAGAGGTAATCCAGAAAGCACATGAGAGACAGATCATTATCATCACCTCTCCATACGATACCTACACAATTGCCCGGATGATCAACCAGAGTATTCCGGTAAATTATGTAATGAAAAAAGATAATCTGGTAACTTTCAGCACGGAGGATTTCACAGATGATATTCAGGATGTTATGATTAAGCATCGTCATCGTGCTTTCCCGGTTATCAACAAGCGGGGAAAATGTGTGGGAACAATTTCCAGACGTAATTTCCTGGATATGCACAAGAAGCAGGTTATTCTTGTAGATCATAATGAAAAAGACCAGGCAGTTGATAATATTGAGAAAGCGGAAATTCTGGAGATCATCGATCATCATAAGCTTGGTTCTCTTGAGACCATGAAACCAATTAACTTCAGAAATGAGCCGGTTGGGTGTACAGCAACGATCCTTTACCGGATCTATGACGAGCAGAGACTTGAGATTCCGCCTAAGATCGCAGGACTTCTTTGCGCTGCTATTATTTCTGATACTTTAATGTTCCGTTCACCTACCTGCACACAGCAGGATAAGATCGCAGCAAGTGCGCTGGCCCTGATCGCGGATATTAAGATTGAAGATTTCGCACGGGAAATGTTCAAGGCAGGAAGCAATCTGAAGGATAAAGCTCCTGAAGAAATTTTCTATCAGGATTACAAGAAATTTATTGCAGAGGGCAACGTGGCTTTTGGTGTTGGACAGATCAGTTCCATGGACGAGGAAGAACTGCAGGAGATCAAAGCACGTCTGAAACCATTTATGGTAAGCGAGTGCGGCCGTCATGGAATTACCCGCGTTTACTTTATGCTCACCAATATTATGGATGAATCTTCAGATGTGATCTATTACGGGGAAGGAAGCGAGGAAATGGCTCAGCTTGCGTTCCACCAGGATCCTGAAGATGGCTGTTTCCATCTGAATGGCGTGGTTTCCCGTAAGAAACAGATGATTCCGGCAATGATGGAAGCTGCCCAGATCATGGCAAATGATTTTAACTGATATGAGGAATTAAATTATGGCAAAACAGACCTGGAAACCAGGAAATATGCTTTACCCGCTTCCAGCTGTAATGGTCAGTGTTACAGATGGCGATGGCAATGACAATATTATAACCGTAGCATGGGCAGGAACTGCGTGTACCAACCCGCCTATGGTAAGCATCTCGGTACGTCCCAGCAGATTTTCCTATGATATGATCTGCAAGACAAAGGAATTTGTTCTGAACCTTACCACAGAGGAACTGGCATATGCTACGGATTACTGTGGTGTGCGTTCCGGCAGGGATGTGGATAAATTCCAGGAGCTTCATCTTACCAGGGAAAAAGCGGATTATGTGAAAGCACCTATGATCGGGGAGTCTCCTGTAAACATTGAATGTAAGGTTAAGAAAATTGAAAAGCTGGGCTCCCATCACATGTTTCTGGCAGAAGTTGTGGCAGTACATGCGGATGAAGCTTATATGGATAAAAACAATAAATTTCAGCTGAACCAGTCAAAACTGATGGTATATTCCCATGGAGAATATCTGGGGCTTGGAAAGAAGCTGGGGACGTTTGGATATAGCGTAAAGAAGGGGAAAAAACGCAATAGTTCACGCCGTCAGACAGAGAAAAAAATTGGAAAACAGTAACAAATTCTTAATGGGATTGCAATAATATATCTTTTGTGTTATTATTAAAGGGAATATCGAATGAAAATGAATAATATTACATTAATTGGAATGCCCGGTGCCGGTAAAAGCACACTGGGCGTTGTTCTTGCGAAAATACTTGGATATGAATTTTTAGATTCAGACCTTTTAATACAAAAAGAAGAAAAAAGACGTCTTTATCAGATCATTGATGAAGAAGGAGAAGAAGGTTTCAAGGCCATCGAGAACCGCGTAAATGCATCCATAGAAACAGAGAATACTGTAATTGCTACTGGGGGAAGTGTGGTATATTGCAGTGAAGCGATGGAACACTTGAGATCAATCGGGAAGGTAGTTTACCTCAGACTTTCTCTGGAGTCTCTTGAGAAAAGACTTGGAAATCTTAAGAAGAGAGGAGTTCTTCTTAAAGATGGACAGACGCTGGAGAGTTTATATGAGGAGCGTGTTCCCTTATATGAGAAATATGCAGACATTGTGGTAGATGAAGAAGGGAAAGATTTGGAAGCAAGTCTGCAGGCACTTTTGGAAACACTACAGACAGGGGTTAATTAAGTAACTGTAGATCAGAGGAGAGCTTTGGGGTATTGCAGATGAAATGCGATAGCCCTGTTTGCTCGCGGAGTAAGAATAATAGAGGTGTGTTATGGAACAGTATGTGATTAAAGGTGGAAATCCGCTTGTAGGTGAAGTAGAGATAGCAGGTGCCAAGAATGCAGCGCTGGCTATTTTATCAGCAGCTATTATGACGGATGAGACGATCCTGATCGAGAATCTGCCTGACGTCAGAGACATCAATGTATTACTGGAAGCAATCGCTGGCATCGGTGCGCAGGTTGACAGAATCAATAAGTCAACGGTTAAGATCAATGGTTCTACGATCGGTGATGTAAGTGTAGATTATGAGTATATCAAGAAGATCCGTGCATCTTACTATCTTCTTGGTGCTTTACTTGGCAAATATAAAAGAGCGGAGGTTCCGCTTCCAGGAGGATGTAACATCGGAAGCCGTCCGATCGACCAGCATCTGAAAGGATTCAGGGCACTTGGTGCGAAGGTGGACATCCTTCACGGTGCTATTGTTGCAGAAGCATCTAATCTGCACGGAAGCCATATTTTCCTTGATGTAGTTTCTGTAGGAGCGACCATTAATATTATGATGGCAGCTTCCCTTGCACCTGGACGTACTATTATTGAGAATGCAGCCAGAGAGCCGCATGTGGTAGATGTTGCCAATTTCCTGAACAGCATGGGAGCGAATATCAAGGGAGCTGGTACAGATGTGATCCGTATCAAGGGCGTTGAGAAGCTTCACCGCACAGAGTATTCTATCATTCCGGACCAGATCGAGGCTGGAACCTTTATGTTTGCAGCGGCAGCCACCGGTGGTGACGTTACTGTGAAGAATGTAATCCCGAAGCATCTGGAAGCTACCACAGCCAAGCTTGAAGAGATCGGCTGTGAGGTTCAGGAATTTGATGACGCTGTACGTGTCCGCGCAGTTGGCAAGCTTCACCGTACTCACGTTAAGACTCTTCCATATCCGGGCTATCCTACTGATATGCAGCCGCAGATCGCTGTTACCCTGGCGCTTGCAGAGGGAACCAGCATTGTGACAGAGAGTATTTTTGAGAATCGTTTCAAATATGCAGATGAGCTTTCCAGAATGGGAGCCTGTATTAAAGTTGAGGGTAATTCTGCCATCATTGATGGTGTGAAGAAGCTTACAGGAGCAAGAGTAAGCGCACCGGATCTTCGTGCAGGAGCCGCTCTCGTAATTGCCGGTCTGGCAGCAGAGGGAATTACTATTGTGGATGACATTGTGTATATCCAGCGTGGTTATGAGAACTTCGAGGAGAAGCTCCGCAGCCTTGGCGCTGAGATCGAGCGGGTTTCCAGTGAGAAGGAGATCCAGAAATTCCGTCTGCGTGTAGGCTGATGGAATTACAGATTACGCTGGTAGAAATAGATTATCTACTGTTTTCAGGAGTTTCATTGATAAAAAATAGTCAGATTAGTCATATGATAGCAAATGTCTATTGACAATTATAAGCAATCAGTATATTGTATTGCTTGCAACAGGAAAACTGAAGAATAGCCTTTTATTCAGAGTGGTGGAGATACATAGGATCTATGAAGCCACGGCAACCCCTCGAAAGAGAGGAAGGTGCCAACCTGAGCGAGTGATCGAACAATAAGAGGATTGTTTATATAAAACGTGGTTTTTAAGACAGTCCGCTTGTCCGGGCTGTTCTTTTTTTGCGAAAGCTCATGCATAATGTTGATACAGTGCAGTGTTGGTTTTCGCTCCAGCAAAGAAAGGAAAAAACAAAAGAATGGAAAACAAGGAAAAAATCTTATTTACTTCCGAATCTGTAACTGAAGGCCATCCGGATAAAATCTGTGATGCTATTTCCGATGCGATTCTGGACGCTTTAGTAGCACAGGATCCAATGAGCCGTGTAGCCTGCGAGACTGCTACAACAACAGGTCTTGTTCTGGTTATGGGTGAGATTACTTCTAAGGCAAATATCGATATCCAGTCAATCGTAAGACAGACAATCCGCGAAATTGGTTATACCCGTGGAAAATTTGGATTCGATGCTGATACCTGTGCAGTAATCACAGCACTTGACAAACAGTCCACAGATATTGCAATGGGTGTTGATAAAGCACTTGAGCAGAAAGAAAACCAGATGGATGAGGATGAGCTTGACTCTATCGGCGCTGGTGACCAGGGTATCCAGTTTGGTTACGCTTCCAATGAGACTGAAGAATATATGCCATATGCGATCAACATGGCACACAAGCTTGCCCGTCAGCTTACCAAGGTGCGTAAGGATGGTACTCTGAAATATTTAAGACCAGATGGAAAAACCCAGGTAACCGTAGAATATGATGAGAATGGCAAGCCAAAACGTATTGATGCGGTTGTATGCTCCACCCAGCATGACCCGGAAGTTACTCAGGAACAGATCCACGCTGACATTAAGAAATATGTATTTGATGAGATCATTCCTGCAGACATGGTAGATGAGGACACCAAATACTTTATCAATCCTACAGGACGTTTCGTAATCGGTGGACCGAATGGAGACAGTGGTCTTACAGGACGTAAGATCATCGTTGATACTTATGGTGGAACAGGACGTCACGGCGGCGGTGCTTTCTCCGGAAAAGACTGTACAAAGGTTGACCGTTCCGCAGCTTATGCAGCACGTTATGTTGCTAAGAATATTGTTGCAGCAGGACTGGCTGACAAGTGTGAGATTCAGCTTTCCTATGCAATCGGTGTTGCACATCCGACATCTGTTCATGTAGAGACATTTGGAACAGGTAAAGTATCAGATGCCAAGCTTGTAGAGATCATCCGTGAGAACTTTGATCTTCGTCCGGCTGGAATCATCAAAATGCTTGACCTTCGCCGTCCGATCTACAAACAGACTTCTGCATATGGACACTTTGGCCGTACAGATGTAGATCTTCCGTGGGAGCACCTGGATAAGGTTGAGGATCTGAAGAAATATCTTGCATAAGAGCAGATAAAATAAATAGAAACGGAAATAAAAAAGCCAGAGAGAGACTTGCGGGTTTCTCCCTGGTTTTTTTATAGAAAATTAAGAGATAGAAAGAACAGTTTATGCTATAATTCATATAAATGAAACTAGAAAGAGGATAGAACTGTTATGAAGTTAAAAACAAGAATCGTTCTGGGATTTACCATGATCATTCTCATGCCGCTGCTTCTTTTTGCTGCGACCCTGTATGGCTTCAGCCAGTCACAGGCACAGAAAACGGAGACAGCACAGACGGTGACTGAGAGTGACGGGACCGTATACGATATTTCCATAACAGATTCCACGGACAGTCAGGGCAGAGTCCATCTGATGGCGAAGGATCTGTTTATCAGTGCATTTGCGATCCTGATCTCCGTTGCACTTGTGGTTGGATTATGGGTATATCGCAGCATTGCCGTTCCACTGGTGAAATTAAAGAAGGCGACCCAGAATATAAAAGAGGGAAATCTTGATTTCGTCCTGGATGTGGAGGGAAAAGATGAATTTTCTGAGCTTTGCCAGGACTTTGAGGAAATGCGCCGCCGTCTGAAGGAATCCACAGAAGAGAAAAATCTTATGGAAAAAGAGAATAGAGAGCTGATCAGTAACATTTCCCATGATCTGAAGACGCCTATCACAGCAGTGAAAGGCTATGTGGAGGGAATTATGGACGGTGTGGCAGACACTCCGGAGAAAATGGACCGTTATGTGAGAACCATTTATAATAAGACTAACGAGATGGATCATCTGATCAATGAGCTGACCTTTTATTCCAAGATTGATACCAACCGTATTCCTTATACTTTCAGCAAACTGAATGTGGAGGATTATTTCGCGGATTGTGCAGAAGAGGTTGGTCTGGAGCTGGAGACCAAAGGAATTGAGCTGGTGTATGCAAATTATGTAGAGAAAGATGTTATGGTGATCGCAGATGGCGAGCAGATCCGCCGTGTTATCCATAACATTATCAGTAATGCCATCAAATACATGGACAAGCCCAAAGGAATCATTCAGATCCGCATCAAGGATGTGGGAGATTTTATCCAGATCGAGATCGAAGACAATGGAAAGGGAATCGGTCCGAAAGATCTGCCATATATATTTGACCGCTTTTACCGCACGGATGTTTCACGGAATTCCTCCAAGGGAGGAAGTGGAATCGGTCTTTCCATTGTGAAGAAGATCCTGGAAGACCATGGTGGTAAAGTATGGGCTACCAGCAGACTGGGAATCGGCACGATCATGTATTTCGTGCTTAGAAAATATCAGGAGGTACCAATGAAATGAGCAGAATTCTGATTATTGAAGATGAAGAGGCAATTGCGGAGCTTGAGAAGGATTATCTGGAGCTTTCCGGATTTGAAGTGGTAATATGTAACAGAGGTGATCTTGGACTTGAGAAGGCTCTGAAAGAAGATTTTGATCTGATCATTCTGGATCTTATGCTTCCAGAGGTAGACGGCTTCGAAATCTGCCGCCAGGTAAGGGAAGCCAAGAATACTCCGATCATTATGGTTTCTGCGAAAAAGGATGATATTGACAAGATCCGCGGACTGGGTCTTGGGGCAGATGACTATATGACGAAGCCATTCAGCCCAAGTGAACTTGTAGCCAGAGTGAAGGCGCATATGGAGCGTTATAACCGACTGATCGGCTCTACAGTCCAGAAAAATGACATTATCGAAATCCGCGGGATCAAGATCGATAAGACTGCACGCCGTGTGTGGGTAAATGGAGAAGAGACTACGTTTACCACCAAAGAATTCGATCTGCTTACGTTCCTGGCTGAGAATCCAAACAGAGTATTTACCAAAGAGGAGCTTTTCAGGGAAATCTGGGATATGGAATCTGTGGGCGACATTGCTACAGTTACCGTTCACATTAAGAAAATCCGTGAGAAAATTGAGTATAACAATGCGAAGCCACAGTATATTGAGACAATCTGGGGTGTAGGATACCGCTTTAAAGTGTAATTTGTAAATCAAAAAGCCATTTTCTTTGTATTTAAGCCATTCTTTAACCTTTAAGGAGTGGCTTTTTTCTTTAAAAACTACCCAAAAAACTACCAAAATCGAAAAATATGTCGCGAACGCGTCAGGATGGAGGAAAAGTAGCTTTATGAAGAAAGAATTGTACAAGGAGACCGGATACCCGGGAATTAAGCAGAGAATCAGCGATAACATGTACATCGTGACGATTGATCTGGGACGTCAGCTTCGTTTGAATAAGAAAACAGGGCTGATGGAAATGAAGCAGGCAAAAACTACCAAACACGTAACCACGTTAAAAGAGGCGAAAGCACTTCTGGGAAAAAATAACAAGGAGAAAAAGGAAAGAAAAGTGACAGAAGTGGCTGAAAAAGTGCCCTTCATTCGTGCCCTTGCAGAATATACTGCACATTACAAGGAGAACTGGTCGGATTCCTATATGATGCAAAAACAGTCACAGGCAAAAAGGATGCAGACCTATTTCGGAAATCGTGATGTAAAAAGCATTGATACATTGGATATCGAGGAATTCTTCAAGTGGTGCAGAAGCCCACAACCGGGATTCCCACAGCCACTTAGTAATAACAGCATTCAGAAAATCAGAACACATTTGTATGATCTATGGAAGTATATGAAGAAGAATCAGAAAAAGTATGGAATTCGAGAGAATGTTGTTCTGGATGCTGAGGTCGGAGATATCAAAAAGTTTGAAGCAACGATACTGAACGCAGAACAGGTCAATTATATGATTCAGTATGCAATCAACAATGAAAAAGATTACTCTACATTGGCATTGATAGGTCTCCCGCTTCTCAGTGGACTGCGCCGGGGAGAATTATGTGGTGTGAAATGGAAGAACCTTGATTTTGAAAAACGACTGATTGATGTAGAATATCAGAGATGTCAGATTTCCACAGGCAGTCTGGAGAAAGTGCCGAAGGGCGGGAAAGATGATGGTAATTCCAGAGAAGAGCGTAAACAGAGATATGCGGCACTACCGGATTCTCTGGCAATTCTTCTTGGTTATATTAAGGATCAGCAGGCGGTCTATCTCAGACGCGAGGTTACTCCCGAGGACTATATTTACATGACAAAAGTAAATCTGGTGAATGGATATCTGCCACATCCGGGAAAGCTTAGCAGAAAGTTTTCTGAGTTTCAAAATAGGATGAATAAGGTGCGTGAAAAGGCAGGGTTGGAACCAATTCCCCAGGTAAGACTGCATGATCTGAGGCATACTTTTATCAGTTTGTGTTTAAATGGTGGCGTTAATCAGTTTCAGGTTTCCGCAAACTGCGGACATACCTTTTCCGGAAAAGGGAATTCTATTACAGTATCAGTGTACTGGCATGATGACAACAACAGAGAAGATATAATCACTTTCATTGATAAGATGATTACAGCGAAGCTGGAAATTCTGGATATGAGTGAATACTGATTATTATTTGAAATCTCAGATGCTAAGGTGTCTGGGATTTTTTAAATTTCTAAAAAACTTTTGAGATTTTCCTTTATTTTTATCATTTTCTTTGGCTTTAAAAGGTGAAGGAACTAATACCAATTCACCAAAAGGAGTAATCAGAAAATGAAAAAAGATACGTACGTCGATACTGGAACACCAGGAATTAAACAGAACGTAATTACTAAAAAGTATGTGGTAAGTCTTGATTTTGGACGCCAGCTTCGTATGAACAAGAAAACAGGAAGAATGGAAATGAAGCAGATTAAGACAACCAGAACTGTGAGTACCATGAAGGAAGCAAAAGCAATTCAGGGAAAAAATAATGCGTTAAAGAAAACTAGGAGAACAACCGGTATTACGAGAAAGATTGCATTTGACCAAGTGCTGGATGAATATACGGAATACTATAAAAGTACATGGTCTGATTCCTACATGATGCAGAAACAATCGCAGGCGAAGAGGATGAAAGCATATTTCAGTGATCGAGATGTTCGCACCATTGATACACTTGACATCGAAAAATTCTTTGCATGGTGTAAAGAAAGTCAGCCGGAGATTTTCAGAATTTCTAAACCGTGTGAATAAAGCCAGAGGAAAAGATGGACTGGAACCATTGCCATATGTCCGACTCCATGATATGCGTCATACGTTCATTAGTCTTTGCCTGAATGGAGGAGTAAACAGGTTTCAGGTATCTGCAAATTGTGGACACACATATTCAGGAGAGGATAATAATACAACTGTTTCTACATACTGGCATGATGATGGTAACAGGTCGGAAATCATTGGTTTAATAAATCAAATTATTCAAGTGAATATAGAATAGCAAGTATAAGAGCAGCCCCTGTAAAATCTCTCAAGCGAATTACAGGGGATTTTTTGTGTGAGATGTGACGCTTTTGGCATCCGGAGACCTTGTAGAATAAGGCTTTGTGGGCACGAAAATGAAGAAGATGATATATTTGTCCAGAAAGTTGGAAATGAGGGGTGAAAGCGTCACATTTTCTTGGAGAAACGAGAATGAAGGGCAATGCTTTTGGGTATCGAAATCAGCACAGAATAAAGGAGGTGTGATGGCTGTTGTTGAGCAAAGAGACAAACGTTCCAGTCCTTAATAAATTAATTGGAAAAGTGTTATCCTCTTTATAAAAGAAAAGTTGGCAAGTGCGAACAATATCATTGCTTGATTTTATATTTGTACGTATAAGTGCAGCACTACTGATCCTGAAAGTGGATGGTTTCGCAAAGGGGAGTACAAGAATGTATTTGCCTACGCAATAGAAACTGCCTGTGATAAGAATGGCTAGATTCTTGGTTATACAATCAACCCGGGGAATCAGCATGACAGTAGAACTTTTAAGGGGCTGTATGATAAGATCAAGGATATCGGCATAGAAACACTGGTTGCAGATGCAGGATATAAAACTCCGGCGATTGCAAAGCTTTTGATAGATGCTGGGATAAAACCTCTCTTACCTTACAAAAGACCAATGACCAAAGATGGATTCTTCAAGAAATATGAGTATGTGTATGATGAGTATTATGATTGTTATATCTGTCCCAACAATCAGGTGCTGACATATCGTACAACAAACAGGGATGGATATAGGGAATATAAAAGCTGCGGAGCAATCTGTGCACAATACCCGTATCTTTCACAGTGTACTGAGAGCAGGGATCATGTAAAAACAATAACCCGGCATATATGGGAAGCATACATGGAAATCTGTGAAGACATCCGCCAGACATTGGGAATGAAGGATTTATATGCTCAGAGAAAAGAAACCATAGAAAGACTCTTTGGAACAGCAAAGGAGAATCATGGTTTTCGATATACACAGATGTCGGAAAAGCCCGGATGGAAATGAAAGTCGGGCTTACGTTTGCGTGTATGAACTTGAAAAAGTTAGCAAAGATAAAGGTAAAATGGGGATTGCTGGAAACGAGAAAACTACACAAAAATACAATTTTGGATGCAATTCGTTTGATAAAAGAAATATGGCTCTGGGATTTATATCCCAGAGCCGCTTTGTCTACAGTCTGACATGGCCTGCCGTTGTCAGCCATGTTATTATTCGGTTTCAGTTTCAGTTTCTTCTTCGGATGCTGTCGCACTGAAAGAGCACACAATGTTCTGCGCAATCGGAGCAAAATCACTGTCATCCTCAGGAGCTCCGAGAGTTACGTTGTAAACACCACCCTGATCACCCAGAGTCACGATTCCCATAGTCTGGATACCTTCACTGGCTACAGAATAGGTAACGACCGGAATTTCATTGATGTACATGTAGCCTACTTCTTCAAATCCCTGATCGGTGTAATATGATGCCAGTTCATCCAGAGTGGAAAGCTCGCTCGGCGAATAAGAGATTGCTACGGACTGAGTCTGCTCTTCATTTGCTGCCTGGAAATATATGCCGTTTTCAGGAGCTTCCTCGTTCAGATCTGCATTGACCAGAACATCCCAGTTACTGGGGAGATAGAGATCAAATACATCAAAAGCGGAAATCCATGTTCCCTCATAAACCGTTTCGTCAATCATGGTGGAATCTAAGGATTCTATCTCTTCGCTGCCTTCTTCCATAACCTCTGTTTCTTCAGCAGCCTCTTCTGCCAGTGCCATAACAGGGCATCCGACAAGCATCACGCCGGTCATCATCAGTGCTAAAATTCTTTTTTTCATTGCATTAATCTCCTTTTCCTGTATGTAGTATAATTTTTTTATGTTCCTCATTATACCAACTTATAGAATAAATGGAACTGACCGAAAGTACAGTCTTGGAATAAAAACACGATAAACTGGACTTTTGTACAGTTACTATTTGAAAAAAATCAGTTTATAATAGAATCAGCTATATGGGACAGTATGTTTGGTCAACGGAGGGAAAAATGTGTGTCAAAAAAAGCGGATAGAATTTATGTAATGCCTGAGGCCGCAAAGAAAAAAATGCAGCAGGCGAAAAAGAAAAGGCAGACGGTTTATATCTATGGTGCGACATGTTATGGAAAAACAGAATTTGTAAAGCAATTTTTGAAATTTCGTAATTATGTGTATTTTTCGTGTCAGGACTATGCCAAGATTTTGGATGAAGGGGTTTCCTGGGGAAAAAACTGTGATATTCTTGTCATTGATGATATTCAGGCGGCCTATGGAGACAGGGTAAGACAGAAAATCTGTGAATTGATTTTGGCAGAGAATGTATGGTTGATTTTGATTGGAAGGAGTCCGGTACCATTCTGGATACTGGAATCGTATTTCAAAACGAATATGATGATTATTTCTGAGGATGATATGCGATTGAGAAAATCGGAAATCCGTGAGATGGGACTCAGGCATGGCCTGGAGCTGACAGAAGAAGAATTGGCTTACTCAGAAAAGTATTCGGAAGGGAATGGGTTTGTAGTTCTCCAGACGATGCAGCAGGTACTTGAGGGATATAAAATAGGGCCTGAGTTAACCAGCAGAAATACCGAATTAATGTCAGCTTATATTGAGAAAAATCTTCTTCCCGTCTGGGATAAAGAGGTACTGGATTTTCTGGTTAAAGTAAGCGTAGTTGAGGAGTTTGATCTGGAGCTGGCTGAATTTATCACCGGAAATCCAAGAGTTTGCTCACTTATTGAAAAGAGCAGAGAAACCGGAAATTTTCTATTTCAACATCAGGGTATTTATTACATCAGGCCGACACTGCTGATTTCCCTACGCAGTTATGCAGCAAAAGAATATGGGCGGGAGTGGATCAAAGAACTTCAATATAATGCAGGACTCTATTATGAAATTCACGACAGGCTTTTAGAAGCTCTGAGAATGTACGAGCGAAGCGGAAACGAAAAAAAAATCCGTGATATACTGCTGCGCAATGCAAGACAGAACCCGGCGGCAGGATTTTATTTTGAACTCCGGAACTATTATCTGCGGCTTACTGAAGAAGAGGTGGAAGGTGAACCAGAACTTATGGGGGCTCTCAGTATGCTTTATTCCCTCCTGATGCAGCCGGAGGAAAGTGAATACTGGTATCATAAGCTTGAAAATTATTCAAAAATGGAAAAAGGGATAGCACGACGAAATGCGGAGGCAAGACTGGCTTATTTGACAGTAGCGCTTCCACACAGAGGCATCAAAGGTTTGACAGAGATTCTGGTAAGCATGGCAAAGCTTATTCTATCCTGCGACCTGGCCATACCTGAGTTTTCACTTACCAGCAATCTGCCCAGCGTTATGAATGGAGGGAAGGATTTTTCCGAGTGGAGCAAGCGTGACAGAGAGCTGGCGGCGACAATCGGCAAACCAGTCACCTTTGTACTTGGAAAATATGGAAAAGGACTGGTAAATGAAGCGCTCGGTGAGAGCTTTTTTGAGAAGGGCGAAAACAATTTCGAAACCCTTAGACTGTTGTCCAAGGCACAGATAGAGGCTGAAAATGGTGGAAAAAAAGAGCTGACGTTTGCAATCATAGGGCTGCAAAGCCGACTGCATCTCGTTGGAGGCGATCTTGCCCTCGCACAGAAGCAACTGGACTCTTATGAAAGAAAACTGGATAAAGAAGATGCCAGACAGTTGTTTTTGAATTTGCAGGCTTTTCGATGCAGACTGCATTTTTATGAAAATAATCAGGCTGCAATTCAGGAATGGATAAAAGAGGCACCAGATGAAAACGAAACTTTTTTTATTATGGAGCGATACCGGTATCTGACTAAGGTGCGTTATTATATCTTGCGGGCAGAATATATAAAAGGCCTCTCATTGCTGGAACGACTGCAGTATTACGCAGAGCAGTACGACAGGCCGTACCTGTCCATGGAAGTGGACATTCTGGAAAGTATCATATTGGACCGGATGGGAGAGGAATGGCAGGAATTGTTTCTGAAACTGTTAAAAAAAGCAGGTGAGTACGGTTTTGTCAGAATCATCTCTCAGGAGGGGGCTGCCGTATTTCCTCTTCTGAAAAAAATACGGGTAAATTACAGTCCGGAAACCAGGAAAGAGAAGGAATGGTGGAAGAAGGTTTATACGGAGACGGAAAAGATTGCAAACTATTATCCGGGTTATCTGAATGCAGAAAATGCCGCAATAAAAGACTTCAGCGAACATGCGATCCGTATTCTGCAGCTACAGGCCGAGGGAATGACTATCCGGCAGATCGCCCAGACTATAGGGCTGGCGGAAACAACGATAAAATACCATGCGGCGGAGAATTACCGGAAACTGAATGTAAAAGGAAAAACGGATGCCGTGCAGAAAGCCAAAAGTCTGAAAATAATATGAGATAGTATTTAAGAGGTAGATTATGAAAAACAGAAAAACAAATTTGGTACTGTGCATATGTATGGTGAGCATGATAATAATTACCCTTTTTTCATTTGAAATAGTGGATGCTTCAGAGGAAAGCTGGGCAATCTACTGGTATCTGTGCGGCAGTGATCTGGAAAGTGATTATGGTGCTGCGACGGCAGATCTGATGGAACTGCTGGAAGTTGACCTGCCGGAAAATGTGACTGTAGTGATTGAAACAGGCGGTGCATATAGCTGGCAGAATGAGATAGTGGAAGCCGGATATCTGGAACGCTATGTATATACACAAGAAGGATTCTGGTGTGCGGCGCAGGAAGAATCAGCAAGTATGGGAGATGCCGAGACTCTGTCAGATTTTCTGAAGTTCTGCCATGATAACTATCCTGCCGACCATGAGGCGGTGATTTTTTGGGATCATGGAGGAGGAAGCGTACAGGGTGCAGTTTTTGATGAAATGTATGATTATGATTCCCTGACACTGGATGAGTTTCATGAAGCCTTTGCTCAGGTATATGATCTTTCAGAACAAAATCCCCCTTTGGAACTGGTTGGTTTTGATGCCTGCCTGATGGCTACGATTGACACGGCGGGAAGATTTACGGATGTTGCACGTTATCTGGTGGCAAGTGAAGAAATGGAGCCTGGCTGTGGATGGAATTATTCCGGATGGATGGGAGCACTGGCATCTGACACAGCAATGGATGGTTCCCGGCTTGGGACTGTGATCTGTGATTCCTATCTGGAGGGCTGCATAGAAGAAGGTGTAGGGGATGAGGTCACACTTTCGCTGATTAATTTGTCACTTGTTCCGAATCTGATCGAGATGTATGAAAGGATTGGACAGGAGGCTATCGAACACCAATATGAAGATGCAGCTTTTTATATGGAGTTCAGCAGAGCTGCCATGCAGGCTGAGAACTATGGAGGCAATACGGATTCATCAGGATATGCGAATTTAGTGGATCTGGGAGATCTGATCCGGCAGAATTCACACAATCTGCCCCAATATTCAGAAGAATTGCTGAACGCACTTGAGAGCTGTGTCCTTTATAAAATAAATGGTCCATATAAGAGGGAATCCTCAGGACTCTCGTGTTATTTTTCTTATAACAGTGATGAAGAGGAACTGGAGCAGTATGCAATGCAGTGTGTCAGCTCCTCATTTATCGAGTTTTACGAATATTGCCTGACAGGAGAGGTTACGGAGAGTTTTCAGGAATATCTGGAATCCGGGAACTATACAATAGCCGATTTAGAGGAAGTTCCTGTATTTGAATTTGCTGATATGGATGAAATTCCTGTATATATCGATGAGAATGGATATGCTGCCATTGAACTGGACGAGAATACGGTCAATGCGCTGATTGGAGTTTACTTCCAGCTGGCATATATGGATGAAGAAGATGATATTGCAATCTGGCTGGGCAGTGATAATGATCTGGATGTGGATTGGGAAAATGGAATATTCCGCGACAATTTTCGGGATGTATGGGGAGCCATAGACGGTCACCTGTGTTATATGGAAATTGTTTATGAAGGGGAGGATTACAACCTGTATCTGGTTCCGGTGCTGCTAAATGGCACAGAATATCAGCTTCATGTTGTTTATGATTATCTTGAAAATAAATATGAGATATTAGGTGCCAGAAGGGGACTGGATGACAATGGTATGTCAGACCGTAATCTGGTGAAACTGAGACCGGGAGATCAACTGACTACTTTGCTCTATGTGTCTGACATATCCGGCGATGATGAATTTGAATTATTTGAAGCTGAGGAGTTTGAAGTGACGGAAGATACCGGATTTGCGGAGGAAGATCTGGGAGACGGAAACTTTGCAATGATGTTTCAACTGACGGATTGCCGGGGAAATGACCTCTGGTCAGATGTGGCAGTTTTCAATGTTGAAGACGGATACATATATGTGGAAGAGTAGATGAAATTTCAGGTGACAGATTGGTTCTGTTTGTGTGTCATAGAGAGAGAATCATAAGAAATGACTACGAAAGAGGGAGATTTTGTGAATACGCATACACAGGCAGCGTCTCAGATGACGGAGGAACCAATATGGAAGAGAATCTTATTCTTTGCGCTGCCGCTGATGGTGGGAAATCACTTCCGGATTCTGAAGATTTTGCATTTTTGAGAGATTTAGGACTGATAAAAACAGATGGAGAAATTGAAAAGCTGACAGTTGCTGGACTGTTATTCGTAGGAAAACAGTCATCCATAAGCAGATTGCTGCCATCAGCAGAAGTGATTTATTTACATTACAGTGCAGATAACCTGGAAGAATATGATGCACGATTGGATATGCGTCAGCCGATTGTATCAGTCTTGGATCGACTTACGGAAATTATACAAAACGATAACCGGATTTTGAATGTTCAGATTGGACTGTTCCGGTTGGAGATAGCGGATTTTTCGGAAAAAGTATTTCAGGAAGCATTGTTAAATGCGATGTCTCACAGGGACTATCAGAGTATGAGTGCTGTATATGTAAAGCATTATCCGGATAAAATTGTGATCGAGAATCCAGGTGGATTTTTGGACGGTATCACGGAAAAGAATATCATTACACATCCATCAGCTTCTCGTAACAAGCTAATTGCCGAGACGTTACAGCATTTAAAATATGTGTAGAGCACCGGACAGGGCGTGGATATTATTTATCGGGAAATGGTATCTATGGGAAAACCATATCCGGAATATCATGTGTTTAGCGATGCTGTTTCTTTGACATTGCGTAGTTCGGTTGAAGATATGTCTTTTGTAAAGTTTGTTGTTGCCGAGCAAGAGAAAAAGCAGATTATTTTATCATTAGCGGAGTTAATGATCCTGAGATATGTAACAGAAAATAAGCAAATTAAGTTGTCTGATGCAAAAGACCCGGTACAGCTATCCTTAGAAGATACAAGGAAATGTTGCCTTAATCTGGTAAAACTGGGATTGATAGAAACTGTTGGTAAGGAATATATGCTGACGGCCAGAGTTTATGAAATGGTCAAATCAGATGTACAATATACGCGTGATAAGGTTGTCCAGTATATAAAGGCAAAACAGATGATTGTGGATTATCTTGAAACGAATGGTACCATTACAAATGTATCGATCCAGGAACTCTGTGGATTTACAAAACAGCAGGCCAGAGCAACAATTGATAAAATGCGAAAAGAAAATATTATCGATATGATCGGTAAAGGAAAAGCTTCAAAATATGTTCTTGTTAAGTCATGATACGAGTGTTCACTCGGAAAAACTCGAAAAGCACTCGAAAAAACTCGTATATTTCAATATTGTATGAAGTTCCCAGATGATGGGGAATTTATCCGGCGGTGCACCTGAGGGTGTGCCGCTATTATTTTTAACGGATGAATATTTTTCAAAATTTCCTTTATTTTTGGAAAAAACTTTGTCCTTAGAATATGAAGGGATTGTTTAGTAGAGCAAGGACAGCCAGTGGTGCCCCATCTGACGAAAACAGAACCGGATCCCTGACCAATTCTGAAAAAAGAAAAAAATGAAAGGAAAAAATTATGGAAAACAGAAAAAGAAATATTCAGATGCGCTTCTGGGTTACATCAGAAGAAAAGAAGTTGATCCGTAGAAAAATGTACATGGCAAAGACAAATAATATGGGTGCGTATCTCAGAAAAATGGCAATTGATGGTATCGTTGCGAATGTTGATATGACATACCAAAAAGAAATGTTTCAGGAGATGCACAAGATTGGTGTGAATGTAAATCAGCTTGCAAAAGTTGCAAATACGACTGGTGCAGCAACACCTGAAGATATAGTTGAGGTGAAAGGCATGTTGGATAATTTATGGCATATACTGAAACGTGATGCTCAGTGGATTAAAGAGCAATAGGTTTTGTAAGATTTTAGCCTGAATCTTACTTGCGATAACAGATTCTGTTCCAGATCTGTGCAAAAAACAGAAGGGGGCATTTCATAATGTTTGTCTTTCCTTGCGCAGGGAAGACAATGGAATTACAAAAAATATTAGAAATGTAACGGAAGGAGACAAGTTAAATGGCAGAAATTAATTATCCGGATAAATATAAAAACAAATTGTTTCTTACGGTAAAAGATATGATGGAAATCTTTGGGATTGGAGAAAATCTGGCATATCAGTATTTGAAGGAAGCACCTTTTAGAACGGAAAGGGTCGGATCAAAGATTATGATTTTTTCCAATTCATTCTGGGCATGGTACAACATGCTGTAAGCAGATGAATATTAACGATTGGGAAGCTGAGAATGCTTCCCATTTTTTGAATAGAGAATACAGCTTTTGAAATGGCTGCAACTTCATTTTAATCAAGTCGGTAATGATAATTATTTCTGATCTCCACAAAAAGGAGATCCAGACCTCTACAGAAAATAGTCCAGACCTCCACAGAAAAGAGATCTAGATCTCCACAAAATAGAGGTCTAGACCTCCACGAAAAACACACTAATAATACTAATAATAACAAGACTGATAGGAATAAGACAGATTTATCTATTATAGCGATTCTGCCTCTGTGCATGACACATTTCTTATCCGGAATGAAATAAAGGTAACGCTTTTTGCATTCGGAGACCGCATATAATGGGCTCTGTGGGCGCTATTTTCATATAGGTGGTACCATTGTCCATGAACTCAAAAATGGCAGGGAAAAGCGTTACCTTTTTAAGGAATAATATTTCAAAATGCCTATTGATGCAATGCATAACATATGATAAGCTATTATTGATAGAGGTGGTTATAATCATGGATGTTCAGAAGGAAGTAAAGTCACTTAGAGAAAGTATGAATATGAACAGAAGAGAATTCTGTGAATACTTTGATATCCCGTATCGTACAGTAACTGATTGGGAGGCTGGAAAAAGATCTATGCCAGACTACGTTTTCCGGCTCATGGAATACAAGGCAAGAGCTGAAAAAATGCTTGTAAAAGATCAGGATCGGGAGCCAGTACAGCGCTGCGACTAATGCTCTGGTAAAGTGCGAAGTGGGGTGTTCTTCGGAAAGTATAGTATCCTCATTTGTACTTGAAAAAGAGTAATAATGCAGACGCTTGAGGAGCACTTTCTGAAAAACTTGAAATTTGATGAAAATTCTGGTAGTTTTTAAAAACTACTGCAAAAACTACCAAAGAACCTACCAAAACAAAAAAGGTTAAAGATTCGATTAAAAAAATAAAAAAGGAAAAAAGCGGAATTCTTCCCATAAATAAAGGGTTTTTCCAAGGAAAAACGTGGTAAAAAGAGGGATTCCGGGGTGGTCCAAACGGGCTATAGATTTAAAGTATAAAGAAGACAAAGTGACCTGTAAGATGGACTCATGAAAGTGGAGTCCGTATCGGACTGTGAGGTAAAATGGAAAGACTGTATAAAGAACTGGAGAATTATGGCAAGTCAGATTTTTATCCTTTTCACATGCCAGGCCATAAGAGAAACCAGGCATGTATGGAAGGAGATTTTCCCATTGACCGGGACATTACAGAAATAGATGGATTCGATGATCTGCATCATTCTGAGGGAATCCTGCTGGAAGCGCAGAATGCCTTGTCCAGAATGTATGGAACCAGGAAAAGCTTTTTCAGTGTAAATGGAAGTACAGCCGGACTTCTCACCGCTATTTCTGCCGCAGTAAAAAAGGGCGGTCAGATTCTGGTTGCCAGAAACTGCCATAAAGCTGTTTATCACGCAATTTATCTGAGAGAATTGATTCCCACATACATTTATCCACATTCAGATAACGATTTGGGGATAAATGGCGCCATTTCCGTATCCCGTGTGGAAAGATGTCTGGAAGAAAATCCTGAGATAGAGGCAGTTCTGATCACATCGCCTACTTACGACGGTGTGGTTTCGGATGTGCAGAAAATCGCAGAGACTGCACACAGACATGGCGTACCTTTAATCGTGGATGAAGCCCATGGCGCGCATTTCCGGTTTTCAGAGTATTTTCCAGTGTCAGCAGTTGATCTGGGTGCAGATGTGGTGATCCAGAGCTTTCATAAAACTTTGCCAGCTATGACCCAGACAGCAGTGCTTCACCTGTGCAGTGACCGGGTAAGCGAGAGTCTGATCCACAGATTTTTTGGAATTTACGAGACCAGCAGTCCATCTTATATTTTGATGTCCAGTCTGGATGCCTGTGTGGCAAAGCTGGAGAAGGACAGCCATAAAATGTTTGCTGAATTTACGGATAATCTGGAAGCAGCAAGAGAAACACTGGGAAAATGTAAATATATACGTCTGATTCCTACTGAAGAAAATTTGAAGGAAGCGCAGGAAAAAAGAGAAATTTTTGATTATGACCGCTCGAAACTGCTTCTCTCGACGAAAAACAGTACCTTAAATGGACCGAAGCTTTCCGGAATTTTGCGAAAGAGATATCATATTGAAGTGGAAATGACCACGGAAAATTATGTGCTTGCCCTGGCAGCAGTGGGGGATACGAAAGAGGGATTCCAGAGACTGTGTAAAGCAGTGGAAGAGATTGACAGGCTGGAAGCAGCTAAAATGGAAAGTAAGAGCAGTTCTTATAAGAACAGTTCTTATAAGAGCAGTTCCATGAAGCAGATGATGTCTATTGCCCAGGCAATGGATGCACCATCCCAGCTTTGCATTCTGGAAGAAAGCGTAGGCAAGATCTCTGCTGAGTTCGTATACCTTTATCCACCTGGGATTCCCATTATTGTTCCGGGAGAACAGATTACTGGACTTTTTATTCGGAATGTGAGAAGATACATGGAACAGGGGCTGAATCTTCATGGTCTTTGTGGAGAGAATGATGAGAAAATAAATGTGGTAAGGGAGCAGGCTCTAGAGCCTGTTTGAAAATCTATGGGAAAAATATTTTACATTATGGGAAAGAGTGCATCCGGGAAGGATCATATTTATGCAAGACTGGCTGCACATGAAGAGTTGAAGCTGAAGAAACTGGTGCTGTATACGACGCGGCCAATAAGAGCTGAAGAGGAGAATGGCAGACAGTATTATTTTGTGGATGATAAGAAATTAGAAGAATTCCGTAGTAAGGGAAATCTGATCGAAGCAAGAGCATATCAGACTGTACATGGAATCTGGACTTATTTTACAGCTGATGATGGACAGGTGAATCTGGAAAAGGCAGATTATCTTGGAATCGGTACTTTGGAATCTTATGTAAAAATGAGAGAATACTATGGGAAAGAAGCTCTTTGCCCGGTTTATATTGAGGTTGAGGATGGAGAGCGTCTGGCCAGAGCGTTGAACAGGGAACGAAGTCAGACAACACCAAGGTATGAGGAAATGTGCCGGAGATTTCTTGCAGACCAGGAGGATTTTTCCGAAGAGAAAATTAAGGCAGCAGGAATCAAAAGAAGATTCCAGAATGTCAGTCTGGAAGAATGTGTAGAAGAAATCGCAGATTATATCAGGCTTTCATAAACTCTTTTATATGGCATTGTTCACACATTTGTTTCTGGAATTTCAGAATAAATTCACAAAAAACTATAGCATGATTCTGTGGTACATGATAAAATCAAAGTAACTGTTCAGAGTCAACTTAACAGTTATAAATTAAAAAGAATACATGTAGCTGTAAATATACCAGACAGCAGCGAAAATGATAGGGTGAGGTGATTCCGATGTTAGGGTTTAACGATATAATAGGACATGAAGAGATAATCAGACATTTGAAGAATGCCATACAGACAGAGAAAGTGTCCCATTCGTATATTTTTACAGGTGACCCTGGTTCTGGAAAGAAATTACTGGCAGGAACCTATGCCATGACATTGCAGTGTGAGGAAGGCGGTACAGAGCCTTGCGGACATTGCGATTCCTGTAAGAAGGCTATTGGTAAGAATCACCCGGATATCATTATGGTGACCCATGAGAAGCCAAATGTTATTACAATTGACGAGATCAGGGAACAGGTCATCAATGATGTGGATATCAAGCCATATTGCAGTCCGTATAAGATTTATATTGTGGCGGATGCAGAGCTGATGAATCCCCAGGCGCAGAATGCCCTTCTGAAAACCATCGAGGAGCCGCCGGAATATGCAGTCATCATGCTTCTTACAAGCAATATCGATGCTTTGCTGCCTACGATCCGTTCCAGATGTGTCCGTCTGGATCTGAAAGTAGTAGATGACGGTCTGGTTAAGAAATATCTGATGGAGCATCTTCATGTGCCGGATTACCAGGCTGAGATCGATGCTTCCTATGCACACGGCAGTATCGGAAGAGCGAAGCAGGTTGCTACATCCCAGGATTTTGCAGATATGACCCAGAATGCCCTCCGTATTCTGAAAAATGCAGATGGGATGGAGGTATATGAGCTGACAGAGGCAATCAAGGAGCTTGCAAATGACAAGCAGAACATCAGCGATTATCTGGATCTTTTCCAGTTCTGGTTCCGTGATGTATTGATGTTTAAGGCTACAAGGGAAGTTGATAATCTTGTTTTCAAACAGGAAATAAATTATATAAGGGAACAGGCAAGCCAGCGTTCTTATGAGAATCTGGAGAAAATTCTGGATGCACTGGAGAAGACGAAGGTACGTCTCCGTGCAAATGTAAATACAGAGCTGGCTCTGGAGCTTCTGTTCCTTACGATCAGGGAGAAATAGAATGGCGAAAGTAGTAGGCGTAAGATTCCGGAATGTAGGTAAGATTTATTACTTCAATCCGAAGAACTATAAAGTGAAACCGGGTGATCATGTAATCGTAGAGACAGCCCGCGGTGTTGAGTATGGAAAGGTGGTGCTTGCACCGAAAGAAGTAGCGGATGACCAGGTGGTACATCCTTTGAAGGAAGTACTCCGGGTAGCTACCCAGGATGATGATGACAGAGAGAGGTATAACAGAGAACGTGAGAAAGATGCGTTTAAGATCTGCCAGAAGAAGATCCGCGAGCATGGACTGGAGATGAAGCTGATCGATGCAGAGTATACCTTTGATAATAATAAAGTGCTGTTCTATTTTACAGCAGACGGCAGAATCGATTTCCGTCAGCTGGTAAAAGACCTGGCAGCTATTTTCAAGACCAGGATCGAGCTTCGACAGATTGGTGTAAGAGATGAGACGAAGATTCTCGGGGGAATCGGTATCTGCGGCAGATGCCTTTGCTGCCATACCTACCTTTCGGAGTTTGCACCAGTATCTATCCGAATGGCTAAGGAGCAGAATCTATCACTGAACCAGACCAAGATTTCCGGTGTGTGTGGAAGACTGATGTGTTGTCTGAAAAATGAGCAGGAGACCTATGAGGAGCTGAACCGCAGACTTCCTGGAATCGGAGATACAGTAACCACTCCCGATGGAATCCAGGGTACTGTGCAGAGTGTAAATGTACTCCGCCAGCTTGTAAAAGTAGTTGTAGAAATTGGCGATGAGAAAGAGATTCAGGAATTTCCTGTAGGAGAACTGAAATTCCGTTCCAAGAAAAAGAAAGTAAAAGTATCTGAACAGGAATTAAAGGAACTGCAGGATCTGGAAGATAAAAAGGGAGATTCCAAATTAAATGATTAATGATCTTGTGAAGGAGAACGAACGGGTGGATGACCTGCAGAACGGGTATTATATCATCCAGGATCCCCAGAAATTCTGCTTCGGTATGGACGCTGTTCTGCTGTCTGGATTTGCCAGGGTGAAAAAGGGAGAAAGGGTTCTGGATATGGGAACCGGAACTGGTATTATTCCGGTACTCCTTGCGGCTAAGACTAAAGGGGAGCATTTTACAGGTCTGGAAATCCAGGAGGAGTGCGCCGAAATGGCGTCAAGAAGTGTGAAATATAACAGCCTGGAGGACAGGGTCAGTATCAGACAAGGTGATATTAAGGAGGCTGTCAGCATTTTCGGGGCGGCTTCTTTTCATGTTGTCACATGCAATCCGCCATACATGATCGGACAGCATGGACTGACCAATCCACATATGCCCAAGGCGATTGCCAGACATGAGATCCTGTGTACTCTTGAGGACGTGGTGAGCCAGGCGTCTAAGCTTCTGGGCGACAGAGGCCGTTTTTATATGGTACACAGACCGTTCAGGCTGACAGAGATAATGAATGTTCTCACGAAATATAAGCTGGAACCAAAAAGAATGCAGCTTGTTTATCCTTATATCGACCGGGAGCCGAACATGGTGCTGATAGAAGCATTGAAGGGTGGAAATTCCCGTATCACAGTGGAAAGACCACTGATCGTGTATGAGAAACCTGGTGTTTATACGAAAGAGATTCTGGAAATGTATGATATGATCTAGACCTCGTTGATCTGGCGTATCTGTTAAATAGATTTTGCAATGGTTACAGAAGGGGAAAGAATATGAGCGGTAAATTATATTTATGTGCCACGCCAATAGGAAATCTGGAGGATATCACGCTTCGTGTGCTTCGTGTTCTGAAGGAAGTGGACCTGATCGCTGCGGAGGATACCCGAAACAGCATCAAGCTTCTCAATCATTTTGACATAAAAACACCGATGACCAGTTACCATGAATACAACAAGGTGGAAAAAGCCTATACTCTCATTGAGAAAATGCAGGAAGGGCTGAATGTGGCACTGATCACAGATGCCGGAACTCCTGGAATTTCTGATCCGGGTGAAGTGCTGGCTGCAATGTGCTATGATGCCGGAATTGAAGTGACCTCTCTTCCCGGCCCGGCAGCCTGTATTACTGCACTGACCCTGTCTGGACTTTCTACCCGCAGATTTGCTTTCGAAGCCTTCCTTCCACCAGATAAAAAGGAACGGAAAGCTATTCTGGAAGAACTGAAAAATGAAACCCGCACGATCATTCTTTACGAAGCACCCCATCATCTGGTTGGTACTCTGGAAGAATTGTATCAGGCTTTAGGAAACCGCAGAATGACTCTTTGCCGGGAGCTTACCAAGAAGCATGAAACGGCATTCCGTACTACGATAGAGGACTTGATCGCTTATTACAAGGATCAGAAGCCTCTTGGGGAATGTGTCCTGGTAATTGAGGGACGCAGCAGGAAAGAAATGGTACAGGAGGCCCAGGAATCCTGGAAGGAAATCTCGATAGAAGAGCATATGAAGATTTACGAGGAGAAAGGCCTGTCACGAAAAGAAGCGATGAAAGAAGTGGCAAAGGACAGAGGCGTGTCAAAAAGGGATATTTATCAGGCTCTGATTCAATAAGTAAAAAATGAACAAAAGAAGGGCAGCAGAATCGAAAAATTCTGTTGCCTCTTTTTATGCAAGAAATGGCTTTTAACTGGCAAAAACGGGGATTTTGTGATATAATAAATTTGTATTTTTATGCGCAAAAACAGGAGACAGACAGGCAGCAGAAAGATGCTGCGAGGAAGCTCCTGTGAGTTTTAATAGATCATAGCAGGAGGAATATCATGGGCGAAACAAATACGGAATACGGAGCGGACCAAATCCAGATTCTGGAGGGTCTGGAAGCCGTTCGTAAGAGACCCGGTATGTACATTGGAAGCACATCCAGCCGCGGTCTTCATCATCTGGTATATGAAATCGTGGACAATGCCGTAGATGAGGCACTGGCCGGTTACTGTACAGAAATAAATGTAGCAATCAATCCTGATAACTCCATCACAGTTGTAGATAACGGACGAGGCATTCCGGTAGGAATTAATCATAAAGCTGGTATCCCGGCTGTGGAGGTGGTATTTACCATTCTTCATGCCGGCGGTAAATTCGGTAGTGGAGGATACAAGGTATCAGGTGGTCTTCACGGTGTAGGAGCGTCAGTAGTTAACGCTCTTTCTGAGTGGCTTGAGGTTACTGTCTGCAGAGAAGGCAGGAAATATGAGCAGCGATACGAAAGAGGTAAGACCATGTATCCGCTGAAAGACGTAGGAGAGTGTGGAGATCTTACAGGAACTACCGTTACTTTCCTTCCGGACAAGCAGATCTTTGAAGAGACAGTATACGATTACGATATTCTGAAACAGCGTCTTCGAGAGATGGCATTTCTTACCAAAGGACTGAAGATCGTACTTGTAGATAAGCGAGAAGGCATGGAGCGTGAGAAAACTTTCCACTATGAGGGTGGAATCCGCGAATTTGTCACTTATCTGAACAGAAGCAAAGAAGCTCTGTATCCGGAGATTATTTACTGCGAGGGTGAGAAGGACGGCGTAGCCGTAGAAGTTGCCATGCAACACAATGATTCTTACACAGAGAATACTTACGGTTTTGTAAACAATATCAACACTCCTGAAGGCGGTACCCATATTACAGGTTTCAGAAACGCCATTACCAATACATTTAATGATTACGCCAGAAAGAACAAGCTTCTGAAAGACAGCGAGCCGAATCTTTCCGGTGATGATATCCGTGAGGGCCTGACAGCCATTGTCAGCGTCAAAATCGGCAATCCTCAGTTTGAAGGCCAGACTAAGCAGAAACTGGGCAACAGCGAGGCAAGAGGGGCTGTAGACAGCGTTGTAAGCAAACAGCTGGAGATTTTCCTGGAACAGAATCCTACTGTGGCTAAAGCTACTGTAGAGAAGTCAGTGCTTGCACAGAGAGCCAGAGAGGCAGCACGTAAGGCACGAGACCTTACCAGAAGGAAATCCGCCCTGGACAGCATGTCTCTTCCTGGTAAGCTTGCAGATTGTTCTGATAAGAATCCTGAGAATTGTGAGATTTATATCGTAGAGGGAGATTCCGCGGGTGGTTCTGCGAAGACAGCCCGTAACCGTGCTACACAGGCAATCCTTCCTCTTCGTGGTAAGATCCTGAATGTAGAGAAAGCACGTCTGGACAAGATTTATGCAAATGCAGAGATTAAAGCGATGATCACGGCATTTGGTACCGGAATCCATGATGATTTCGATATTTCCAAGCTGAGATACCATAAGATCATCATCATGACTGATGCCGATGTGGATGGAGCGCATATCGCTACACTGCTTCTTACTTTCCTGTACAGATTTATGCCGGAGCTGATCAAACAGGGATACGTATATCTGGCACAGCCGCCTCTGTACAAAATCGAGAAGAACAAAAAGGTATGGTATGCTTATGATGATGATGAGCTGAATACCATTCTTACAGAAATCGGACGAGACTCCAACAATAAGATCCAGCGATACAAAGGTCTGGGCGAGATGGACGCGGAACAGCTTTGGGAGACCACTATGGATCCGGAGAAGCGTATTCTTCTCCGTGTAACAATGGATGAGGCTGCTTCCTCAGAAATTGACCTTGTATTTACCACCTTGATGGGAGACAAGGTAGAGCCAAGACGTGAGTTCATCGAAGAGAACGCGCGCTTTGTAAAGAATCTGGATATCTAGGGGAGATAGAACAATATGGATGACAAGATTTTTGACCAGGTCCATGAGGTGGATCTGGAAAAAACCATGAAAGAATCTTACATCGAATATGCTATGAGTGTTATTGCCTCAAGAGCACTTCCAGATGTAAGGGATGGTTTGAAACCGGTACAGCGAAGAGTGCTGTATTCTATGATCGAATTGAACAACGGTCCGGATAAGCCACATCGTAAATGTGCCCGTATCGTTGGTGATACCATGGGTAAATATCATCCTCATGGTGACAGCTCTATTTACGGAGCACTTGTAAATATGGCCCAGGACTGGTCTTTCCGCTATCCGCTGGTTGACGGACATGGAAACTTCGGTTCTGTGGATGGTGACGGCGCAGCTGCCATGCGATACACAGAGGCCAGACTGAGCAAGATTTCCATGGAGATGCTTGCTGATATTAACAAAGATACTGTAGACTTCCAGCCGAACTTTGATGAAACTGAGAGAGAGCCTAAGGTGCTCCCATCCCGTTTCCCAAATCTGCTGGTAAATGGTACTACCGGTATTGCCGTTGGTATGGCTACCAATATTCCGCCGCACAATCTTCGTGAGGTTATTAATGCTGTTGTAAAAATTATCGATAATACTGTAGAGGAGCAGAGAGAGACTACTATCGAAGAGCTTCTTGATATTGTAAAAGGTCCTGATTTCCCTACCGGCGCTACAATTCTTGGAAGAAGGGGAATTGAGGAGGCATACCGTACCGGCCGTGGAAAAATCCGTGTGCGAGCCGTGACGAATATTGAGACTCTGCCAAATGGTAAGTCCCGCATTATCGTTACAGAACTTCCATATCTGGTAAATAAAGCACGCCTGATCCAGAAGATTGCGGAGCTTGTCCGTGACAAAAAGATCGATGGAATCACAGATCTGAATGACCATTCCAGCCGTGAGGGTATGCGTATCTGTATCGATCTCCGCAAGGATGCAAATGCTAACGTTGTACTGAACCAGTTGTACAAGCATACCCAGCTGCAGGATACCTTTGGTGTGATCATGCTTTGCGTGGTTCCGCAGGGAGACAGCCTGGTTCCGAAGGTACTGAATCTGAAGGATCTTCTAGAGCATTACCTGGCACACCAGGAGGATGTAGTTACCAGAAGAACCAAATATGATTTAAATAAAGCACAGGAACGTGCCCATATTTTGGAGGGCTTGCTGAAAGCCCTGGATAACATTGATGAGGTTATCCGTATCATTCGTGCTGCCCGTAATGTCCAGATCGCCAAGCAGGAGTTAATGGACAGATTTGAGCTGACAGATGTGCAGGCCCAGGCCATTGTAGATATGCGTCTGAGAGCTCTTACCGGTCTGGAAAGAGAGAAGCTGGAAGCAGAATATGCAGAATTGGAGGAGAAAATCCGCAAATTCCTGGCAATTCTTGCAGACAGAAATCTTCTTCTGCGCGTGGTAAGAGAGGAAATTCTTGCAATTGCTGAGAAATATGGCGATGAGAGAAAAACTTCTATCGGTTACGATGTATATGATCTTTCTACAGAGGATCTGATCCCAAGGGAAAATACTGTCATTACCATGACAAAGCTTGGTTATATCAAGCGAATGACAGTAGATAATTTCCGCAGTCAGAACCGTGGTGGACGTGGAATCAAGGGAATGCAAACCATTGATGATGATTACATCGAAGAACTGCTTATGACCACCACCCATCATTATCTGATGTTCTTTACAAATACGGGACGTGTATACAGGCTGAAAGCATACGAGATTCCGGAGGCAGGAAGAACCGCAAGAGGTACAGCTATTGTAAACCTTCTGCAGCTTATGCCAGGTGAACGTATTACAGCCGTTATTCCTATGCGCAAATTCGAAGAGGGTAAGTATCTGGTTATGGCAACCAAGAATGGTCTTGTGAAGAAAACGCCAATGGAAGAGTATGCAAATGTGCGCAAGACAGGTCTTGTTGCGATCACACTGCGTGATGACGACGAGCTTATCGAAGTGAAAGCTACCGACAATACGAAAGATATTATGCTGGTAACGAAAGATGGTATGTGCATTCGTTTCAAAGAAACTGATGTAAGAAGTACCGGAAGAAGTTCTATGGGCGTACGTGGCATGAACCTCGATCCAGGAGATGAGATTGTGGCAATGCAGCTGAATTCCCAGGGAGATTACCTGTTGGTAGTATCTGAAAATGGTATGGGTAAACGTACTGCCATGAGTGAATTTACCTGCCAGAACCGTGGCGGTAAGGGCGTAAAATGCTATAAGATCACCGAGAAGACTGGTAATGTAATTGGAGCAAAAGCAGTCAATGAAGAGAATGAGATCATGATGATCACCACAGAGGGAATCATTATTCGTATTACCTGTGCCGGAATTTCCATTCTTGGAAGAATCACATCTGGTGTGAAGCTGATCAATCTCGATGAGGGTGTAACAGTAGCCAGTCTTGCCAAGGTACGGGAAAAAGTAGAAGAAAATGCAGCAAATGGCAGCAGTGAGGAGCCTGTTGAAGAACCGGAAGAGGTTATAGAAGAGACTTCACAGGATACAGATGAAGAAGAATAAAAGGAATCTGTAAAAATGAAAAAGAAGACCAGAATATTAATCCTGGGCATTGCTTTGGTTTTGACCATGGCAATGTCCGGGTGTGGTGTAAATCACAAGTCACCAGAAGGAGTTGTAGAGGCTCTTATAAAGAATTACGTAAGTGGAAGCGAAAAAAATGTGAAAAAGTGCTATTCTCAGAATAAAGACACAAACGAACTTCTTCAAAGTGAAATTGATGCCACTTTGAAATATTTCGCTGCCCATAAACCAGGTAAAGTAAAAGTAGAGCAGTGCGATAAGCTTTCCGAAAATGGTGATTATACTTATGTGTATATTATTTATAACCTGGTTTTAGAAAATAGCCAGGAGTATCCTTGTGTGGGAACTTATATGGTTGAGAAAAATTCCGGCAAATATTATGTGATGTCACCTTCTGAGATTACAGATGAGCTGAGAAATCAGGCTGCGACAGATTATGCGAAATTTATGACGACAGATTCTTATAAGAGTTATACAAAAGCATATAATGTATTTATAAAAAAGAATCCGGGATATGAAGAGAAAATTGCGAATAAATTGAACGCAGAATAGAAAGGGGCTGCTGCAGGATGAATGAATCTTGCAGTGGCCTTTTGCCATATTCTGTACATTTTATGAGCTTTACGAATTTGAGCGTGTTTGAAAAATCATTCCTGCAATCTGCACGCCCCACTTTGCGGTATATTTTGCCTTCTTTCAGTTGGCGTAGCCCGCTACGCCGCCTTCAATCAGACAAAATCTCCCACAAATTGTGACGCACATCTTGCAGAAAGCTTTTTTCAAATACGCTCCAGAGCCTGTTTGAAAAGGAGAACGTAAATGAAAAGAATCATTGTTATGGTATTGAAAAATATTTTATTCGTGCCCTACTACTGGATTATGCTGAACTGGTATGCTGCACATGTAGACAAGTATACAGAAGAACAACGCTACGCAATGCTGAAAAAAATCGATCATGCAGCTAATCGTGGCGGAAATCTTCACATAGATGCCCATGGAGTAGAAAACATTCCTTCACAAAATGGGTTTATATTCTATCCGAATCATCAAGGCTTGTATGATGTACTTGCCATAATGGAAGTGTGCCCGGTTCCGTTCTCAGTAGTTGCGAAAAAAGAGGTGGGAAATGTACCATTTTTGAAACAGGTATTTGCCTGTATGAAAGCCTTTCTTATTGACAGAGAAGATATCAAACAGTCTATGCAGGTGATCATTAATGTAACAAAAGAGGTAAAAAAGGGAAGAAACTATCTCATTTTTGCAGAAGGAACAAGAAGTAAGAATGGAAATCATCCACAGGAATTTAAAGGTGGAAGTTTTAAAGCTGCCATGAAAGCAAAATGCCCTATCGTGCCAGTGGCATTGATCGATTCTTACAAAGCTTTTGACACCGGCTCCGCAAAAATGCTGGATGTTCAGATCCATTTTTTGAAACCTATGGAATATGAAGAATATAAAGATATGAAATCGACAGAAATTGCGGCTGAAGTAAAAAGAAGAATCGAAGAGACAATTCAGGCGAATGAGAAACATTGAAAAAGTCATAGAAAAAAAGATATTGAAAAAAGCTTATTGAAAAAAGTAAAAAAATTAAAAAAAGTTGTTGACAAGAAGTAACCTTTTACGTATAATAACAAATGCGTTATGAAAAACGCGCACTCCACAATTTAACATTGGTTAAGTAGTTCGGAGACTGGAGAAGTACTCAAGAGGCCGAAGAGGTGCCCCTGCTAAGGGTATAGGTCGTTAACGCGGCGCGAGGGTTCAAATCCCTCCTTCTCCGTTTTAATTTTTTGAAGAATTTGAAAAATTCGAAAAAAATTAAAAAAAATATTGACAAAGCTTCTAACTTATGATAAAGTAGACAAGTCGTCAACAAGACAAAAAACTTCATCAAAAAAGTTTGAAAAAACATGAAAAAAGTTCTTGACAAACGAAAAGAGATGAGGTAAAATAAGCAAGCTGTCGCAGAGAAATGACAGCGAACAACCTTGATAACTAAACAGTGAAACACATACGATTCTCGAAAATTTCTTTTACAATTATCATTCAAAGAGAATGAACTTTAAAAAACAGTAATGACGAGAGATAACTAAGCTAGTTGGTTGTCTTGAGTGCATCAAACTACATTTTATCAGAGAGTTTGATCCTGGCTCAGGATGAACGCTGGCGGCGTGCTTAACACATGCAAGTCGAACGGGAAACATTTCATTGAGGCTTCGGCGGATTTGGTCTGTTTCT